>USJJ01000254.1 GCA_900554995.1 uncultured Ruminococcus sp.
TACAGCATCAAATATCTTTCTGCTTGCCGTCGTCCAAGCGGGCTGATACCCCAAACCGTTCTGTACCGCTGTTAATTCCTCCGATATAAGCTGTTCCGCTATTGCAATGCTTTCAATCGTTGCGTTGCAGGGAGCAGACTCGACGGGTATTTCTGCGGCGAGAACTGTCGGTGAAACCGTAGCTGTGATGAGTAGTGTAATGATGATTTTTGATAGTTTTTTCATAGTGAAAACCTCCATTATCATATATATATTTTCAACTTTTATCCAACTTGGACAAAAGTTAATTTCATCAGTATTTAAGCCTTTTTTAACTTTGAACCATACCGGTCTAAAGTTGGTTTGTATAGATTTTATGCGGTTTCTTACTTTCCGACAATTTGTCGGAAAGTTGATTTACCCATATATAACATATTTCAAATCATCTCTAATCCTATTTACCACACCTAACATCATTATCGCAAACATCGGTATTCCGTAGGGGCTTAAAAGATACGCGATTACAAGTCCTATAAGACCGTTTCTAACTGTTCCTGTAAGCATATACACTATGCTTATAAATGCGATTATTCCGCTTGCTATACCGAGTGCCAAGCCCGAAATATAGGCTATTGCTGCGCCGATTTTTACCGCAATCCACATAAGCGCCATAACGGGAGCGCATAAAATTTTTAATAAGATTTTCATAAGTCAGACCGCCTTTCCTTTGTTCTATATATATTTTACATCAATCTATGTATAGCGGCAAGGATGCTAAGCCCTTACCGCTCAAAAATATTATCTGAAATTAAAGCTTGCTCAATTTCAGATAAATCTCTCTGACCATATCCGTAATCTGCGATTGCTTTTCTTTAATGTCGGCTATGTCCGTCGCATAAACGCTACCGCCTTCATTCAACCTCTTTGCAATCTGATTGATATTGTTTCCGTTATAGTGAAGCAGTCTTGATATTTCTTTCAGCACCGGCATATCAAGATTTATTACATTTCCGTCAACCGCCATTTTAAGAAGATACGCGCTGAGACTTTGGATATTGCATTGCTTCATTTTCTGCATAATAAGGTTATATTCATTTTCCGTAGCTCTAAAGTGTAAAATCCGTGTTTTTTCCATCACATCAAAGCTCCTGTTCTTTGGAATTGCCGCTTTTATCCGTTTTCTGCGGCAGAGAACGGTTCAGCTTCGCGACAAGAGAAGGCTTTTTCAAAGGAACTGTTTTAGTAAGCTCAAGCTCCTTTCTCACAGCGTTAGCAAACAAATCCAAAAGCCCCGGATGTGTTTCTGAAATCGCATATACGATATTTCTGTCGCTGCCCCAATCGTCAATATCCTTTGGAAACGGAAATGCTTTTGCCCACGCTTTATTCTCGCTCGATATTCTTCCGTCCCAATCCTTATCACGAAGCGATACAGCGGCAATAACCGCAATTCTTTCAAGCGAGAAGCTCTCTGTAAGCTCTTTTAAGGCTGTTTTTGTATCAAGAGTATTGTTATTGTAATTCTTGTGTATCGCGTCTGAAATTGCCGTTTTGCAAGTCATATTAGCTTTTTTTGAAGTTCTGTATGCTTCAAGCTCATTATTTTCTCTGGCATAGGATGCCGTTTTATCATAAACGGGTATATTCTTCATTTATAAAACCTCCAATTCATTCTTTTTATTCTCAATCGACTTATTTCCGGGCAGCGGTTTTTGCAGCTTTGCAAGAAGCGACGGTTTTTCGGATTTTGCAATCCGTTCTCCCGGAGCTTCCTCGCGTCTCGCGGCGACGTTGTCCACAGCCTGCTCCATAGGTGTTTTATCCTCAATATTGAGTTCGGCGTTAAGCTCCGCAAGCCGGGCAGACTTAACCTTTAATTCTTCCTCCTGTGGGAACGGTTTTCCAAGCTCCGCTTTTGCATTTTCCACCTGAACATACAGTGCGTCAAGCCGTTCATTAACAGCTTCAAGCCGTTTTTCGATGTTATTCAGAACATTATCAATCCTTGTAAGGTTTCCGCGCGGATCTCTGCCAAGCGTTACCTGATGCGTCATTTTTCCTTTAAGCGTGAGGATATAATCTTGTCCGAAATTTTCTAATGTCAGCGACATATTAAAACCTCTGTAACTGCCTATCGGAACGGGATCAAGTCCTTTTACTTCCTTAAAAGCGTCCACAAGCGCAGCTCCGGCATTTTCCTTATCGGTCAGAAAATCTTTTCTGACTGTCATGCCAACAAAGCCGTCTATCGGATGCGGATGTTCTGCAAGTGTTTTCATATCCTGCTTAAAGCCCTCGATATATCCTTTGTTTTGTTCTATCTGCTCCGGGAAATGCTTTAGAAGATTATCCTCCAAGAGGTATTGCTGACTTTGGTGGTTGGCTTTCATCAGCTTCAGACGCGCCACATCAATATCCAAATCCATTTTCTCTTTAATGCGTTCATCACCGGCACAAAGAGCCTTTATCTCGGCATAGGAAAGAGCTGTTTCATCAATATCCTCACAGCTTCGCACGGGGGATTTTGAGGTCATAATCTGTGAGATGAATTTCTGCTTGTTCTCTATCGTCTGCCACAAATATGCGTCAAAGGTGGCTTCGGTCACATAACGATAAATATGGACTTCCTCATTTTTGTTGCCCTGACGGATAATTCTACCGCTGCGCTGTAGGCTAAGTA
>USJJ01000255.1 GCA_900554995.1 uncultured Ruminococcus sp.
CTTTTTGCGCTTTTTCTTGCCGAACAGGTCACGGGCCTCGTCATCTCCCTGCATCAGCCTGGCAAAGGTGTAGTCGCTGCGCTGGAGCTGATAGCCGGTCACAAAGGCCCATTCGGAAAAAACGATGGGCTCCTCGGTATCCTGCTGGTTTTCGTCCACGCGCATCAGGCTCAGGGCGTTGCCGCAGACGATGTTGCGGGACAGAATAAACCGCACCGAGCGGCGGCAGTCCTCGCTGACCTCCTTTTTGCAGACGGCTTTGTACTCCTTGTCCCACATCCGATAAAGCCGCTCCCGGCAGGCCTCGCAGTTGTCCTGCAGAATATCCACACCGTAAAGGCTGCTGACGGCCAGAACGGAGTATTTTTCGTAGTCCATCGGGAACTTCTTGTATTTCTTTTTTACAACAGCCAACTTCCGGGACAGGATCTCGGCGAGAAAATTCCCATCGCCGCAGGCGGGCTCCAGAAAGCGGCTGTCGATGCGCTCTGTCTCGGTTTTCACGAGGTCGCACATCGACTTTACCTCCCGCTCGGCGGTAAACACCTCGCCGTGGTCCGCCACCCGCTGTTTGGATTTCACTTGCTTTGTCACGCTTTTGATCCCCCCGGAAACATAATCCCGATTATGTTGTAAACAGGGCAGCAAAAAAGACCTGCCACAGATCGGACAGGCCAAAAAGGGTATGAAAAAGCAAGTCTTCTCTTATCGCTTCAAAAAGCGAGCCGGAAAGGCTTTCTTGTTGTGCTCGATTTTAGACAATTTTAGGGTTTTCACGCTTTTCGTCGATGCTTACTTTTTCGCAGGTTGATGCTATAATACAATATGTATAGGTATGCTTCTATCAAAATGAAACTACAACATAATCGGGATTCTGTTGCTTATAAAATTAGGTGCATATTCTCCATGCGGCGGCGGTGCTCCGTGCCGGTGGAAATGATATAGATGCGGGTCGTATCGATGCTTGAGTGACCGAGAATGTCGGCAAGCTTGGCAATGTCCTTTTCGACACCGTAAAACACCCGGGCGAACAGGTGGCGCAGGTTATGGGGAAATACCTTCTCCGGGTTGACACCCGCTTCCTGACACAGGGATTTCATCTCCCGCCAGATATTTGTCCGATTGATGGGCTTGCCCGTGCGGGTTACGAAAATTATTCCGCTTTCGATTCCTTGCTCCGCTGCATAGCGGAGCAATTTTTGTCTCAGCACCTTTACAAGAAACACCGTCCGGGTTTCCGCCTTACAGCTTACCACCGCCTCGCCGCACCGTGCTGCCTCAACGGTGATAAATTGCAGCTCACTGACTCGGATGCCGGTACCGCAGATGGTCTGTAAAATCAGACAGAGCCGTTCATTGTGCTTTCGCATCGCTGCCCGGCAAAGCCGTGTGTATTCCGCTTTCGTCAGTTCCTTTTCTTCGGGGCAGTAAACCTGCTGCTGCAATTTCAGCGTTTTTACCTTCAGGTCGTGCCAGCCGAGAAAGGTGAATAGACAGTTGATGCTGGCCAGCATGGAGTTTACGCTCCGCACGGCGTAGATTTCTTGCAGGTGCTTTTTGTATGCGATCACGGTTTCCTTTGTAATTTCTCCATCCGGTGCGTATGCCGCAAAGGCGCGGACATCCCGAACATATTTTTCGACTGTTGCGGCACTCCGTTCCTCTAAGACAAGATGTTCCGTAAATTCGGCGATCTCCGCCGCCGTGAGTAATCGTCCCTTCATTGTGGATTTACCTCCGAGTATTTTTTGATTATTTTACCCGAAAAGTATGATTATAAATTGTCACCATAATTTTAGGTAAATACGAATAGCAAGTCGAATGTACCGATTTTTGAGTATAATAATTGCCCCGTTGGGATTGCAGTAATCTCTGCATTTCCAATGGGGCTTTTTTCGTTATAAGTACAACTCCTGTGTTTTGCGCACGAATCTATTTTCGTTTTTTATGCCCAAATCATCCAAAACTTTTTCAAACGGTTTTTCATCCGTGTCCTCAAAGTAATAAGCTTTCTAAACGGCATTCTCTCTAACGGAATTTAATACTTTTTCAAAATACGGCATATCTACCTTGTTAAGTGAATGTCCTATTATAATCACTTCATCCACATTAGATAAATTCTTGAAAAAACCTATATTATCATCGATTATGCTACTTGTTCTTTTAAGGGTGGCATTACAATATTTTGATACACGATCAAAAGTTGAAACTGCGAAATCAACAAAATTGACTTCAGCTTCTTTTTTCTTTTCTAAAGCATAGGAAATAGCTTTCTGATTACAATGACCTATAACTAATTCTTCATTTCTGTTTTTCACATAACCGTGAATGTGCTTAATATTATCTGGATCAATACAATACACACTTTCAAGGGTATCCGTATAATTGAATGTCAAAAATATCGATTCCATATCGATTTTGTAAACTGCTTCCTTTTTCGTGTCTATTGATTTAATCCCTTTCCCTGTGGTTATTACAGTAACATAACAAGCTACTGTATCTGTCCTAATATAATAGGATAGCTTTAAATATAAGGAATATTCCAAATGGATTTCTTATGAAAAAATTAATATTCAAATTATGTAGGAGTAATATATTCAGCCTGCGAGAATACGATTTTTAGGTATTCCCTCGGACTGATTTTTTATGCAATTTTA
>USJJ01000256.1 GCA_900554995.1 uncultured Ruminococcus sp.
GACGGTGTAATAGCCGACCTTTACGCAGCTGCCGTCCTTGAATTCGGCAACTTCGATAACATTGCCCTCTTTTACGCTGATGTCAGCTGTGCCGCCTGTGATAGCTGTGCCTGCATAAGCAGATGAAGCTGTGCCGTAAGCAATGCGGCTTGACGGGTTGAGCTTGTAAGCGAGTGTGTCTGTGCCGTGATCGGTAACGGTAACAGTAGTTTTGCCCTTGTCAGATGCAGCGGCAAGTGAAGCTGTCACAGAGCCCGGAGCATAAACAGCCTTGACAGCAACGGAACGAAGCACCTTGTGAGCATAGACCATACGTCCCTGAACAGCACTTGCACCGATGTAATCACCCGAACCGTTAAGGTCCTGAATATGAACAGGAACGGAGAATTCTTCCGCTCTTGTGGCGAATTTCGGGTGACCTGCAATGAATGCAAGTCCTGCTGTGTTATCGTTCCATTCAATGATGTTGAAGCCTGCAATGCGTCCCATAATGCCGTCCTGAACGACTTTGTCACCAAGGTCGGAAGCCTTGATAAATTCAGGTGCTTTGATGATAAGGGAGTATGTTTCGGGAGTAGCGAGAATGTAACGCTTGCCGTCGTTCGGGATATTGTCCTTTGACATCTGAGTGCGGACGTCAACGATTGCGCTGTAGATCGTGCTTTCGGAAAGCTTTGCTGTGTTGATAACGGTTGCACCCGCAAGCAGTACGGTAGCACCGTCAATGTCCTGCTGTCTTGCAAGAGAATAGCCTGCGCTGTCAAGACGGTCAGCAACAAGGTCATCGGGGACAAGCTCTGCATCATAGCCGTCAATAAGCTCATTAACAGCCTTTTCCTTGTCGATGACCATAGTAATATAAGCAGTTGAGCCGTGCTTTACCGAGATGCCGTTTGCACGGTCATAGTCGGAAACAGCCACCTCGTCATCTCTTACAGGTATCTTGACCGAGCCTGCCTTAGGGCTGCCCTCATAGTCGTTGTTGAATACAACGCCGTTTTTAAGTACGTTTTCCGCTCTTATCTTAGCGAGAACGAGCGGGGAATATCTGTTCTGTGATTCATGTGCCATAAATTTTACCTCCGTTTAAATTTTGATGTTCGGATTTCGCTTAAGGAAAGCGGCGGTAACGCCGTCCCTGTCGTTTGGAGAGCCGTTGAAGCTCACGCCTGTGGTAACGCTGCTTTTTGTTTCGGCAGCACCGCAGAATGACGGATATTTTGTTACTACCTCGTCAATAGCCTGCTCAATGGTCTTGCTGTCGCTCACCTTAGCCATAGCAAGGGCAATAACATCGTCCACAGCCTCAGCCTTTACGCCCTTGGAATAAGCCGTGCATTTGGCTTCTGCCGCCTCAGCACGCTTCACAGCCTCTGTCCTGCCGTTCTCAGCAGCGGTTATCTTTTCCTGCGAAAGCTGTTCCGCTGTTTTCTGACTGTCCTGCCACTTGTGAAATGCGTCCATTTCCTCTTTGGAAGGCATATCTTTCTTAGCCCTGTCAAGCCTCTGCTTAACGATGTCGTCAAGCTCTTTCTGTGTGAATGTCTTTTCCGCACCCTCGTTCGTAGATACACCCTTTTCGCCCTGCGGACTTACGGGCTGTTTTGGATCACCTCCGCTGTTTTCAACCTTATTGGTTTCGGTCACGGTTGTGTTTGTTTCTGCCATAAAAATTCCTCCTTTAAGGTCGGGTAGACCGTTATTCCGTGCGGCTTTTTACGCCGTTCAGCACGTTTCGGGCATAAATTTTTGTACTCGCCTCCGCTCGGATTTTCCTGTGGAAAACGGGGCAAAAATAAAAGCGCCTATCCGAAGATAAACGCTTTTTAACATATTAATCGAGTTTGTCAACAGTTGTTATGTTTCCTGATAGAGAATTGCTATAATTCCCGTAATTTTCGATGAAATTTCTGCAACGTTGTCGTATTCGCCGTCCTTGTATGCTTCTTTTTGTGCTTTTTTCAGTATTTCAAGCTGTTCTTCAAGCTCGATTTTCATTCTTTGAGTGGTCATTGTTTCACCTCTTTTCGGGCATAGAAAAACCGCCTCGATTTCTCAAAGCGGTCAGTCATTATTCTTTTTATCGTTTTGTTTATGCTGCTCAAGATACCGTTTGAAACTTTCTTTTGCTTCTTCCGGGGCGTTTTCGCTCATAACAGGACGACCGTTTTTGAAATAATACCAATCAGGATCTGAACTCCAATAATTTTCATATTTTCTCATAAACAAGCCTCCTTTAAGAGTTTAACAAATTCATCTGCAAAATCCGAACTTGATGCCGAGTTCGATTTGCTCAATACTTCGGGAGTAATCTCCTTGTATTTGGGTTTTTTACTCATTTCAGAAAAATCAACAGAATACTTTGAAATGCTAATGGATAGATATTTTAAAACATCATCTGTTGTAATTTCTTCTTTGAATATATTATAATACGCTTGTTTTGCTATGTCAAGACCCTTTTCGCCATAAGTACGGGAAATAATATGTCCCATTTCGTGAACAGCAATTCCCGTAAAATCGGTTGCCGCAAGCTGATTATCTGCATTAAGGTTCTGATTTGTGATTTTGGAGTTTCTCATAGCCTTATTGTTGAAGCAAATGGTGTTGTTTACCGTTTCCGCAAAGTCATCATCTGACATACTTGTAAATCGCAAGG
>USJJ01000257.1 GCA_900554995.1 uncultured Ruminococcus sp.
AGCTCAGGCAGCAGGAAAAGGTAGCAACTGGACAATGATCCTTATGATGGTCGGCGTTTTTGTTATTATGTATTTCCTTATGATCAGACCGCAGAAGAAGAAGCAGAAGGAAGAGCAGGCAATGCGTGACAACCTTCAGATCGGCGATGAAATCACTACGATCGGCGGTATCGTAGGCAAGATCGTTACGGTTAAGGATGATTCCCTTATCATCGAAACAGGCGCTGACAGAAACCGTATGAAGATCACACGCTGGGCTATCAGTCAGAACAACACGGCTAACGAGAAGCTTGCGGCAGAGCGTGCAGCAGCCAAGGAGGCAGCCGAGAAGGAAAAGGCAGCTCGTATGGAAGCAAAGGGCAAAACCCCTAAGGCTAAGAAAAAGAAAGAAGAAAAGTTTTGATTTTAAAAGACTGCCAAATTTATCGGCAGTCTTTTTTTGTGCATTTGTGTGTGGAAAAATAAATGAACTGAATAAGATCAATGGTATAATTACTTTTGCATTCGGAACAGGACTGCGCGGCTGTGGTAGGCTAAGCAGTCCTGTTTGTTTATTTATCCAATTTTTGAGTTATCAGATCGGTTGTGGCACGGATCAGCGCAATCATTCCGAAAAGTATTGCAGCAGGGACGGTGAGTATGCCTATTGCGGCAAGTCCCGAGAAGAATACGAACTTTGAAAAATTATGTTTCAGCTTTTTCATTTTGCGTAATTCGAGGTCATATCGACTGTTCCGGTGAAATTGTCGTAGTCGATCATTATATAGTTTCCGCCGCCCTGCAAATTTATCGTCTGTTCAAATGGAGTTTTGTTATCAATCTTATATTCCCTAACCTCCGAACCGAGCCTGATACGAAGAGTGGCAGATCCGTTCTCGGTTAGGATTTTTGCCTTGATGACAACCTTTTTGTCCTTTACGGACGCTCCGCCGAAAATAACGTCACGACCCTTTTCCGAGACACAGCTTGAGGAGTAATTGCCGACATAAGAATCTTTTTCAATAAAATCACGCTTACCGATCAGCTTGTTACTGCGTGTTATCTGACTGAGGCTGACGATGTGAACAATTCTGTCAAAGTCGTCAACAATCTGTTCAACGGACGGCTTTCTTGCGATTTCAACAAAGGCGAGAAGCATTACTGCAAGAACAAATATTGCGAACACCTTTTTCATCGCTCATTCCTCCTTTGCACCGCTTACTATCTTGTAATAGGCGTTTGAGGTAATCTTGTAAACAATCATGTAGAACAGTGCGAATGCCGCAAAGCTAATTAGGATTGTCACAATGAAAAGATTAAGGTTTGTTAGGTTGAATAAAAGCAGAAGCTTTTTAATTATCGGTGCTGCGAAAGCAAGGTGCATTCCGGCGAAGATGAGGGGGAGAAAGAATACTGTCAAGAGCTGAGAATTGATACTCTTTCTGATTTCCTTTTTCGTCATACCGACCTTTTGCATAATATCGAATCTCGATTGATCCTCGTAGCCCTCGGAAATCTGCTTGTAGTAGATAATGAGGACGGCGGCGAAGATGAATACGATGCTGAGAATGATTCCGAGTCCGAAAAGTCCGCCGAACAGGCTGAAGAAATCCAACCGGTTCTGTTCTCGGCTTTCAACCTCTGTAGAATGAATATCTTCTTTAAAGTCATCACTTACGTCAGTCAAATAGGAATTAATATCCTTTGAAAGAGCGATTTGCTCATCCTCCGAAAGACCCGTATCAAATCCGTAGCTCCAATTGAAATTGACGACCGGTTCGGAATCATGCTGATGCGTTGCGTCGGTCATGCCCTGCGTTGCCTTGTCAAGATCATTTACGAAAACCGCCATTGTCGGAACAATCGTCATAGCTGCATCGGACTGGCTGATGAAATTATCAAGATATTTGACAATTTTGAAGCTCTGACCTCCGTTGAATGAGAGCTTGTCGCCGTTAAAGTTTGAATCCTTTCTGAAAAGGTAAATCATTGCTTCTCCGTCTTTGAGCTTGTAATCAGTTCCCATAATCTTGTTATAGTCATCAATTGAAACAAAGTTAAACTGAAAGACTCTGTTGTAATCGACAGTGCCGCTGTAAACATTTCTGACATCTGTTTCAACATTTCCGTCGGTTACCATACCGGCGAGCGTACCTGCAAGATATGTGAAAGAATTGTGAATGTCTGCGTTGTGTTTGTTTGCTATTTCGTCAATTTCCAAACGAATCTTGTCTGCCTGTCCGTCCTTGTAAATCTGAGTGTCAAGGGTTGTAAAGTTTATGTTGATCTCTCGGGGATAACGGCTTGTGAGAGCGTCCTCCTCGCCGAAATAAAGGCTTGTCGTAGATGAGATCATAACGAGAACCATTGTTGCGAGAATACAGATCGAAGCAAGGCCTGCACCGTTGCGCTTCATTCTGTAAACCATTGAGGAAACGGAGACGAAGTGGTTCGGTTTGTAGTAATACTTCTTGTTCTTCTGCAAAAGGCGGCAGAAAAGAACCGAGCCGGAAATCATGACGAGATATGTTCCGATGATAACCATAATGACGGCTACAAAGAAGAGCGTCAACGCCTGGAGCGGCTCTTTAATGCTGAGCGAAATGTAATAGGCACCGCCGAGCAGAAGTACTCCGAGAATACCGAAAATCCAATTGCCCTTTGGCGGTTTT
>USJJ01000258.1 GCA_900554995.1 uncultured Ruminococcus sp.
AGCCCATTCCCTTCGCTGTTATAACCTTTGAGTCACAGCAGACAAAGTCATCGCCGAGCACGGCTCCCCTGAGCTCATCCTCAAAGCCGGGGAAACAGCACGCTTTTCTGCCCTCAAGAATTCCGAGATGTCCGAGTATTGACGGAGCAGCGCATATAGCGCAGACATACCTGCCGTTATCATAACAGTATTTAACCGTATTAATAACCGTCTCCGATTTTTCGAGATTGAGCGTGCCCGGCATTCCGCCCGGCAGAACGACCGCCTCCAGCTCGTCATTCAGCTTAACCTCGCTCTCGTCAAGATCACAGAATACGGGAATATTATGCGCTCCCGTAATGAGCTTACCCGCCACTCCGACGGTGCAGACCTCAAGCTCGGCTCTCCGGAGAAAATCAACAACCGTCAAGCCCTCAATCTCTTCAAATCCGTTTGCAAGAAAAACGTAAATCATTTTACTACCTCTCAATCAAGATACATTCCGGCATAGAGTGTACCGAGTTCGTTGGTGCATTTTTTTGCATTGTCCGATAATGGGTACAGCATACCACATTTTGTGCAGTTGTCCCCAATATCTGTACTATTATACACTAACGGAGCGTGAATGTAAACATTTTCCGCCCCTATTTTTTCAAATAAATCCAAAATATTTATAAAAGAACTGTCAAAATCGAGCAAAAGTTCCTTGACAGTCAAATTTTTTCCGTCACGCACGCAAAACGCAAGAAAACCGTTTTTTCCGTTTTCAGAGTAGATTTCTCCACCCGTTTTGAGAAATTCGGCAACTGTATATTCAGTGGTTTCAAGGTCAAATCGGAAAGATTTTATATTTTTAAGCATAGACAGACGTCTATCGGCAATCACGCCGATATCAGTCATTCTCCGAGGACTGAATCCATTTCCCCTGCCCTTTATTTCGCGGTCATACCTTTTCATAGCGGGTATAAATCCGAAACGTGAATAATAGGAATAAAGACTTTCTTCGCCGGGCACAAGGAAAATAAAATCGACTCCGTGTGAGCGGCAATATTCTTTTGCGTATTCAATTAAAGAACCCATAAGCCCTCTGCATCTCGCCTTTTTTTCCGTGCAGGCGGCGTAGATGTATTTACAGGAATATCCGTTTATCTCTCCGTTCAGCAAAAAAAGCATTGATTTAATCGAACTGTTTTCAATATGACCGAGGCATATTTTATCGCTGCACCTGTCAAGAAAAAACTCAATATAATCCCTGCTGTCGTCAAAGCATTCGTTCCAAAGTGAAACGATATTTTTCCTGTGTTCGACAATATCGACAACAGAGTTCATCAAAATACTCCCTTTCATTTTTTCACGGCACTGTATTTTTCGACCAAAAATTCCGGATGATATGAGAGCTTCGCACTGCGTAAGCCCTCCGATCCGACATCGTCCTCTCGGTTGATATACTTATAGTCCGTCAAAAGAGTCTGTGCAAAAAGCTGATTGATCATCGGGTATGCACCTCGTATATCCGAATATGCTTTTTCAAAATGAGTTACGAAAGTGTCATCATTCAGTCTTTCGCCGAACGTGAAAGCAACGACCTCTCCGTCAATTCTGAGAACTCCGCCGACTCCGCCGATCTCCTCAAAATGAGCGAAATTAAGGCGCAGAACCTCACGCTCATCCTCTATACCCTCCCTGTCCTTTTCAACATTGAGAGTATACCACTTTTCATTCATTGCTATACAATCGTCTATATTTTTACGTGAAAGCTCTTCAAAAGTCCAGTTAAATGTCCTTTCAAAATATGAAATATGATTTCTCTTGCCGTGGTACTTCTTTCCGCCGAGGACTGCAAGGTTCTCCCTTGAATAGACGTAATCGAAGGCTCCTCTGTCAGCCGTGAAATTATATTTTCCCGGGAAAAGTCTCTCGATCGTCTCGCTCTCTCCCTTTTCGAGAAATTCAAATTTCGGAAAACCATTCTCTTCTATGATCTTTTTCACAGCCTCTTCATTATTTTTACCTTTTGGAAAGCAAAATGCCTCATCCTTGAAAAGATACGACACAAGGCAGTTTTCTATATCTGTAATCTGTCCGTCATAGAACCTGCTCCATCCGAGAATATTGCCTGCGGAAAATTCACAGCACTGAGGCTGACTTTCACGGAACTTTTCTTTCAGCCATTTGATATCTTCAAATGCCGGTTTGTGGAAGGGATAAATCATAAAACCTCCGTGGATATGATGTTGAAAATCTCATCGCCGATACTCTCGACAGCTCTCGGCTCATTGCCGTTGTTGCACTTCACAACATACCAGCCCATCTTATCGGCGGCGTCGAGCGCAGCTTCTCTGCATTTATATAAGTAATCGAGATTGCTCTCATGAATATCCTTTTTCGTCTCATCGCCGTGATATCTTTCCGTCATCATTTTCTGAGAAATTTCAATCGGCATATCAAGATAAATTACGGCATTCGGCTCGGGAATACCGAGAAGTCCGTATTCAAAATCCTCAAGCCAGTAGAAAAATTCCGCTCTGTCATCCTTTGGAACTTTTGTTGCCTGGTGATATGCGTTCGAGGTTGTGTATCTGTCGGAAATAATAATTTCACCGTTATCGTAAAATTCTTTCCATTTCATTTTATAGTTGGCAAAGCGATCCACCGCATA
>USJJ01000259.1 GCA_900554995.1 uncultured Ruminococcus sp.
TTTAGCAAGAGTGTGTTCGTGCTTTTTGATAACGTTGTTCATATAATCATCAATAGATGCACAGCCTACAATTCCCGTCTGGCTTCTGCCGTTCATAATCTGACGGTAAATATAAATGCAGGGAGTCTCGTCCTCCTTGCAGACGCCGTCTGTTACGAGTTTATCAAGGTTTTCTCTCGCCTTGAGATAAACCTTTTCGTCATAAAGATCAATTGACGGATCGAGGTCGATCTCCGCCTTATCAACGTGAAGGAAAGAATAGGGATTTCCCTTTACCATTTCTCTTGCTTCGTCGCTGTTCATTACGTCATAGGGTAACGCAGCAACATCCTTGGCTCTTTCGGGGATCGGACGGATCGCCTTGAAAGGTCTGAAAACTGCCATATTAATCACTTCTCCTTGTCCATAACGGATCGGCTTGCCGCTTTTCCGCTTTTATCCTGTTAATTTTACTATAATCCTGGTATATTTGTCAACAATATAACAAAAAAACCGCTCCGAAAACGAAGCGGAAGTTTGTCTTATTCGTCGCAGCCGAGAAGCCACTCAAGACTGACATTAAGCGACTCTGCAATTGCCTTAAGCTCGTAGTCCGCAACTCCTCTGAGCTGACCCTCGAGCTTTGAAAGACCCGATGCATTAAGATCAATTCCTCTGATCTGGAGCTGTGCAAGGAGATCCTTCTGCTTCATTCCGATTGCCTTTCTCTGCTGTTCAACCTTGGCGCCGATAATGTTCATATCGCCGAGCGCCTGCTTTCTTGTTCTCATATTTGTCCTCCTATTTCTTGAAAAAACGCTGAAAATAACTCAAATTTTCTATTTATATAATAACATAACGGACTTATAAAAACAACATTTTAAGAGTAATACCACATTTTTAGTCATTTATTGTTCAGTATCCCTGTTTTTCTGCACGTTTTTATATAAATTCACAAAATATGACTTTTTTCTTTTCTCTTTCTTATATAATAAACACATTCGGGATTGAAAAATGCCAATTGGGATGATATAATGTCAATAACAATCCTAAGGCGGTGTTAAAATGAATGATCTCAAAAGAAGAAACCTGACCATGCTCACCGATTTCTATGAGATAACAATGGCGAACGGCTATTTTCTCAACGGCAAGGGCGACACAACGGCGCAGTTCGATATGTTCTTCAGAACAATCCCCGATAACGGCGGCTTTGCGATTATGGCAGGTGTCGAACAGCTTGTTGAATACCTTGAAAATCTCAGCTTTTCCGATCAGGATATTGAATATCTCAGGGGCAGAGGCTTCTGCGAAGAATTTCTTGATTATCTGAAAAACTTTGAATTCAAGTGTGATATATACAGCGTTCCCGAGGGAACTCCGATATTCCCGCGCGAACCGATCGTAACCGTCAAGGGACCGGTTATGCAGGCGCAGTTTATCGAAACAATGGTGCTCCTTGCAATCAACCATCAGAGTCTCATTGCCACAAAAGCGAACCGAATCACACGTGCGGCGCAGGGTCGCCCGATAATGGAATTCGGATCCAGACGTGCACAGGGATTCGACGGTGCTGTCTACGGCGCAAGAGCGGCATATATCGCAGGATGTGCCGGAACTGCATGTACGATAGTCGACCGTGAATTTGGTGTACCCGCCCTCGGAACAATGGCGCACAGCTGGGTTCAGCTTTTCGATTCCGAGCTTGAAGCATTCTGCGCTTATGCAAAGGCATATCCCGACGACTGCACCCTCCTCGTTGACACATACAATGTCCTCAAATCCGGTATTCCGAACGCAATTGAGGCGTTCAAGCGTGAAGTTCTTCCCCGTGGCTTCAGACCCAAGGGAATCCGCATCGACAGCGGCGATATCACCTATCTTTCCAAAAAGGCGAGAGTTATGCTTGATGAAGCAGGCTTTGAAGATGTTAAAATCGTTGCGTCGAACTCGCTTGATGAATATATAATCAGAGATATGCTTCTTCAGGGAGCAAAGGTTGACTCATTCGGTGTCGGCGAAAGACTTATCACCGCTTCATCGGCACCTGTTTTCGGCGGGGTTTATAAGCTCTGTGCCGTTGAAAAGGACGGCGAGATGATTCCGAAGATCAAGCTCAGTGAGAATACCGTCAAGGTTACGACTCCCGGAACCAAGAAGCTGTGGCGACTTTATGACAACGAATCGGGTAAGGCACTCGCCGACGTTATCACCCTCGAAGACGAGACGATTGACGACAGCCACGACTATGAGATTTTCGATCCCGACTTCACGTGGAAGCGTAAAAATGTTTACAACTTCTCGGCACGCCAGCTTCTCCAACCGCTGTTCATAAACGGCAAGAGGGTTTATGAATATCAGGATATTGATGATATCAAGAATTACTGCCTCTCTCAGGTTGACACTCTATGGGACGAGGTCAAGAGATTTGAAAATCCGCACAACTACTACGTTGATCTTTCGCAGAAGCTTTGGGACATCAAGAATAATTTGATAAAGAAATACAGCAAAAACTAATTTGCAAAACACGGTGCGATCCTTGTCGTGCCGTGTTTTTATAATATATCAAGGTATATTATATCACATATACAATAACAAAAGTGAACCGTCAGCACTGTTTTTGCAATGCAACGGTTCACTTTTATGTGCAATCCGATTATC
>USJJ01000260.1 GCA_900554995.1 uncultured Ruminococcus sp.
CGTCCGTTGTTCTGAAATAGAGCGGAGCCTGCTGTGACGCATCGGAGAATCCCATCGACGTCATAAGAATTTCACGGAATACGGCATTGCCCGGATCAATAAAATGGACATCGCAGGTGGCAACAACCATTTTGCCGAGCTTGTCCGCAATATGAATAATCTGTCTGTCGACATTTTCAAGATCTTCAACCGTTTTGAAGCGCTCGTAACGCTCATCCTGACTGCGAAGCATAAAAGCGTTGTTTCCGTTCGGCTGAATTTCCAGATAATCATAAAAAGACGCAATCCTGAGGACATCCTCATCGCTCTTTTGATCAACAAGCGCACGGTAAAGCTCGCCCGCTTCACAGGCACTTCCGATTATAAGGCCCTCACGCATTTGCATAAGCCTGTGACGAGGTATTCTCGGCCTGCGCTTAAAAAATTTCAGGTTTGAATCGGTGATTAATTTATAGAGATTTTTGAGTCCCTGCGTATTCTTTGCAATTATAATTATATGGTATGTCTTTTCGGCACGAACCTTCTCGATATATTCGGCAGGAATTTCATCGTCGACGCCGAATCCGTAATCATCATAGAAAGCGTCATCGTCAACGAGGTAGCCCTCCATACCATAGATAATCTTTATTCCCGCCTTTGCGGCTGTGTTGCAAGCCTCGGGGAATGCCTGAACAACGCCGTGGTCTGTAATAGCAATAGCCTTGTGGCCCCACGCTATCGCACGGCTGACAAGCTCCTTTGCGCTCGTCATACCGTCCATAGCCGACATATTTGTATGCAGGTGAAGCTCAACCCTTTTTTCGGGGGCATTATCCTGTTTCTCGATCTTTTCAATTTCCGTGACGGCACGTGCATTTATGAGATAGGTGTGCATATACGTGTCCATATTGATTGCGCCGCGCACAAGAACGGTCTTGCCATCCTTGAGATTCGCAACGAGATCCTCACACTTCTTTTTCTCGCCGAAAACCTTAACGGGATATGATGAGGTGTAGTCGGTGATGTTGAAATTGATTATGCTGTAACGTCCGTCCTTTGACTCCCTCGTTTCAAGAGAGAACACGTCGCCCCATACAACAACCTCGCCGTCCTCAGGCAAGCACTCCTTGATCGGCTTCGGTTTGCCCTTAACAAGCGTACCGAAAAGCGGCTTTGCATTCGTGATTGAAATCGGCAGATCGTCATAGGTCTTTTCTTTCGGCTTTTTCTGAACCGGTGCCTTTGATGCGGCGACGGGATTTGCCATCGGCGGAGCAACTGATATCTTCTGATTCTCTTTTTTCTGAAGCTCCTCAAGAACCTTAATATCATCCTGAGCCGAAACGTTGCTGACAAATTCGACATTGATCAATCTTTCAAATCGGCGGTCAATCGTCTGACGAATAAACTTGTCGCATCCGAGATTGACAAGAACATCCTTGCCGTTCGCCGCAAGCTCAACCGTCAGCTTATCTCCGCTGATATTGTAGACTGCGCCCTCAAGAATGGTTCTTGACGCAGGAAAATGCTCGTAAATTTCCTTTACAAAGCCCGTCATATAATTTATATCAAAAGTCTCGGGAGGGAAGTGTATTCCGAGGTCAAGTCGGTGCAGATTCATCACACGGATAAGCTCCGCCCTCGCCTTTTTGATGACGGCGGAATCCACGGGCGCAGGAAAGCCGACGAGCATACTGACGCTTCGTTCAGCAAGGCTCGCCTCAATACTTTCAACCGTTGCGGAATCAAAATAAGCCGCAACGCTGTGATCTATGTATTCGCCAAAAAGGCTGAGGAAACTAACCGATTTCAAATTTACACTCCCAAATTATTACATCTTATCTATTTCAGCCAGCAGTTCGCTGACAATATCTTCTTCTTTAATCTTTCTTATAATTTCGCCTTTTTTAATAAGCACGGCGCATCCGTCTCCGCCGGCAATACCGATATCAGCTTCCTTAGCCTCGCCCGGTCCGTTGACCACACAGCCCATTACGGCAACCTTGAGCTGTTTACGGCAATCTCTGAGTGCATTTTCAACCTCGCCTGCAACCTTGATAAGGTCAATTTTCGTTCTTCCGCAGGTCGGACAGGACACAATCTGCACGCAGTCGGTGCGCAGATTGAGTGCCTTGAGGATATCAATTCCGGCGTAAACCTCCTGAATCGGATCGGCGGTCAGCGATACACGGATCGTATCTCCTATTCCGTGCATAAGCAGACTTCCGATGCCTGCGCTCGATTTTATCAGACCCATACGCTGAGTGCCTGCCTCGGTAACACCGAGATGGAGCGGATAATCGCATCTTTCGGCAACGGTTTCGTATGCCTTTATCATATTCTCGACATTTGATGATTTGATTGAAATCACGATATCGTCAAAGTCAAATTTTTCGAGCAAAGAGGCGTGATACATTGCGCTCTCCGCCATAGCCTCGGGGGTCGGAGCGCCGTATTTTGCAAGAATCTCTTTTTCAACCGAGCCTGAATTTACACCTATTCGGATTGGGATATTCTTCGATCGGCACGCCTCAACAACCTTTTTAACCCTATCGTCCGAGCCGATGTTGCCCGGATTTATGCGCACCTTGTCAACTCCCGCCGCAACCGCTTCAATAGCAAGGCGATAGTCAAAATGAATGTCCGC
>USJJ01000261.1 GCA_900554995.1 uncultured Ruminococcus sp.
CAATTCCTTTTATATTTTCAATCTCTTTGAGCCATATTCCGTAGGATGCGTCACTCGGCATTCTCCAGTCTCCTCTCGGTGAAAGGCAGACACTGCCGATTTTCACTCCGTCCGGCAAGCAGCTTCTCTTAAACTGCTGAGTAAAGAAGCGCTTATAAAAGCCCTTAAGCCATTTGAGGATCGTTTCCCTGTCAAAATCTTCCTTAAATGCCTTTTGGGCAAGGAAGAAAATCTTTGACGGAGAGAATCCGAACCTAAGAAGATAATAAAGGAAGAAATCGTGCAGAGCGTAGGGGCCGATGATCTCCTCCGTCTCCTGCTGAATATTTCCGTCGGCATCGGGTGGAAGAAGCTCGGGACTGATCGGGGTATCAATTATATCCTCAAGCACGTGAGTGCTGTCGGGGAAAATGTTGTAGTCGATCAATGCGGCAATCATCCAGCGCACAAGTGTTTTCGGCACGCCGCAGTTTACGCCGTACATACTCATATGATCGGCATTATAGGTGCACCATCCGAGCGCAAGCTCGCTGAGATCGCCCGTTCCTACGACGAATCCGCCTATCTTGCAAGCGTAATCCATCAACACCTGAGTTCTCTCACGTGCCTGAATGTTCTCATATGTTACATCGAACTGATCGGTAGGATGTCCGATGTCACGGCAATGGAGGGTACACGCCTCCTTGATATCAATTTCCATAGTGTGAACGCCGAGGGTCTGCATCAGCTCCAAAGCGTTTGAGTGTGTTCTTTTTGTAGTGCCGAAGCACGGCAGAGTTATCGCAATGACATCCGAGGGGTCACGTCCGAGCTGACGTGCCGTTTCGGCGCAAACAAGCAAGGCAAGAGTTGAATCCAATCCGCCCGAAACCCCGAGAACCATCTTTCCTCCAACCTTGGATGCTCTCTTTTTAAGCCCTGCAACCTGCATACGGAATATATCCATACAGCGTTCGATTCTGTCCTTTTTGACGGATGGGACAAACGGAAGTTTGTTGATTGCATAAAGCTCTCCGTCGCTTTCGAGCACATTATTTTTCCTGACCGTCACAAAATCCTTGCCGTCAAGATACAGTGCCGCCGAGTCGCAGAAGGTCTTGTTCTCCGCTCTGTCGGCTCTGATTTTACCGAGGTCAATGTCGTGCTTTATTGAATAACCTCCGTCAATCAAGCTGTCGTTCTGTAAAAGAACCGCTCCGTTTTCACAGATAAGCGAATGACCCGAGAAGATGAGATCGGTTGTCGATTCGTTCATACCTGCGCTCGCATAGGCATAGGCACAAAGGCTCCTTGCCGACTGCTGAGCAACAAGCTCGGTTCTGTACTTTCTTTTCATAATAGTCTCATTCGAGGCGGAAAGATTGAGAATAATCTCCGCTCCCGCAAGGGTCAGAAGCGTTGACGGGGGTAGCGGCGCCCACAGATCCTCACAGATCTCCGCACCGATTTTGATGCCCGAATAGTCGAAAACAAGGTTGTTGCCGACAGGAATTTCATATTCGCCGTCAAGTCCGAGCTCGTCCGAGCATATCGAGGTGCACTTGAGATCCGCCGCCGATGAGAACCAGCGTTTTTCATAGTATTCATTGTATGTCGGAATGAAAGTTTTTACCGATATTCCGTCCACCCTGCCCTTTGACATAAGAACGGCGCAGTTATAAAGCTGTCCTCCGATAATAACAGGAGCGCCTACCGCAACAACCGAATTTGTTTCTTCGGTTGTTTTCGCAATATCGGCAATTCCCGCCTTTACACCGTCAATAAGGGTTCTCTGAAAGAACAGATCGGCACAAGTGTAACCGGTGACGCAAAGCTCGGGAAATACCACGACGTCCGCATCCTTGTTGATATCAATATATTTAATTATCTCCTGCGTATTAAATTCAGTATTGCCGACCTCAACCTCGGGTACGGCACAGGCTATTCTTACAAAATCAAACATTACTATCACCCTGACATATTTATACTAATTTATTATATCACAAAATTGCAATGTGTCAAACATCTTGTTATTCTAATTAATTTTGATAAATCTGTTGAAAAATTCGTCATAATATGATAAATTATATGTATTATATACAACAACCGACTTTTTTGAGGAGGCTGGCAAAATGCAAAAATATTTAAAGACAAAGGAACTGAAATTCGGTTCAAAAAAATTCAAACTGCCGACCGAGGCTCTTTCCTACGGAATCGGACTTTTCGGAATTGCTCTGCTTTCGGGCTGGGTTCCCGAATATGCAAAGACATATTTTGCCGATTTCGCTTTTAAGAATCAGAATTTCGGCTCCGATGCGCTTGCAACGCTCATTTCAACCGTATTCCTTGTTGCGGGATTCGTCGGTGCGGCGGCTGAGATAGTGATCGGCTTCCTTGTCGATAAAACAAAATCCAAGCGCGGCAAAATTCACCCGTGGCTTCTGTACGGATGTATTCCTCTCGGCATAATTTCAATGCTCGTATTTGTTGCGCCGAGAACCTCCAATTTCGCCGCTGCGACAATATGGATGTTTGCAATCTACTGCGCCTATGTTATGCTGCTTGTCTGTGTTGAAAGCCCCGGCAACTGCTTCGGCGCCGTGTGCACCCCTAACCCAGAC
>USJJ01000262.1 GCA_900554995.1 uncultured Ruminococcus sp.
CCTGAATAAGGTTAACTCTCATCTGTCTGCGGGCATATCTTCTTCTGGACGTTCTGTGGACTCGTCTATCGGCGCATTGATCTGCCTTGTCAAAGAGGGCTACGCCGGTCATCGGCTCGCCCTTAAATCTGCAGAGGGAATAGTCCCTGTCCGTGACCGCATATCCGACGGAATCCGTCCCGATATCCACCCCGAGGTAGTAACCGTTTTTTGATTTTTCGGAAAAATTTTCAGCAAACATCTTGACAATCCGTCCTTATTTTGTTATTATAATGGCGTAAGGTTTTATTACCCTATAAACTTACACTACGGGTTCAAATAAGAGATTATCTTGAATAAGAGATGATCTCGAAATCGTCGGCTCCGCCGACTGCACAGGAGTGCACAATCTGACTGTCGCATTTGCGGCAGTCTTTTTGATTTTTGCGGCATAAATGCGGAATTTCGGGCAAAATACGTTTTAATTATACTTGTAACAAAATTATATCATTTTTTGTACATATTGTCAAGCAAGACATAGCGACTCGAAGGAGAAGTTTCTGTGTGTTTTTCGTATAAAATGACCATAACCTCAAAGCAGAAGCGGAAATCAAAGAAAAACCGCTTCTGCTTTTGAATATTTGTGGCGAAATACAAAAGATCGCTAAGGTCGAACCCGGAGAAAAATATCTTTTTATTTTTACATTTTTGAGAGCACGAAAAAAGCCCGAAATCCCTTGTGGGATCGGGCTTTTTGCCTCAAATATCTTTTGAAAGGCTTATACTTGGCTGTTATGGTCTTAAAAGATGCTTCGCAAGGATCTCAGCAAACCGGAAATCATCTGTGATTATCGTCAGATAATCAAATCCTTATATTTTGGGTAATGAAACACAACCACATCATGTTCGCACTTCCCGACTTTTTGATTTGCCGATATTTTATTTCTTTGTTTCCTCGTCTTCCGTCTTTTTCTCCGTCAACAGTTTCTCAATTTGCGACTGTTTGGCAAGGATCGCGTTCACTTTATCGTAAAGATCCTCAATCATGATCTCGGTTTTCAGGTTGACCTTATAATCGTTTTCCGCACGACGACGGTCTTTTTCCTCCTGACGGTTCTGACTCATCATAATCAGCGGTGCCTGAATGGCTGCAACACAGGACAAGACAAGATTCAGAAGAATAAACGGATATGGGTCAAACGCTTTTGTCGCAAGAATTGCGTTGATGACCATCCACAGAACCAGCACACCTGCAAACGAAAATATAAACGCCCAGCTGCCCGCAAATTTCGCAATGGTGTCAGCTGCCCGTTGCCCGAGTGTGTATTTTTCCTTTTCCTTTTCGGGACTGACGGAAATTTTACTGTCCGACAAAAGATTCAGAACCTCCTCATCTGTCATATCTTGTCGGATCTCATTCAGTACTTCCTGTAATAACTTTCTGTTTTCCTTCATAATTTCTTCCCCTTATTTAATAAATTAGTATTCATCATCCGTTTGCGGCATTGTCCGCAAAAAGAATTCCGCACCTTCATTTTGAAACAGCAGAATCGCTACGCCAAACAGCAACTCGACGTGCCGTTCCGAATCGTCCAGCGGGATAAGAAAGTCATCCCGTATTCTTTCGATACGATACAGAACTGTGTTGCGGTGGGTAAACAAATGCGTCGCAGGTCTTTTTGAGCGAGCGGCTGTAAATCAGATAAAAGTACAGCGTTTCACAGTATTGCGTTCCTTTTTTTCGGTCGTGTTCGGCGAGCGCTCTGAGCTCCGGTGAGATAAGATCATTGCGGGATTCCAGATTTTTAAGAAGCAACGGCGTCCGCAATTGCGCCACAGAAGAGACGTTTTCACCGTGATAATTGCTTCCCACAATCATATCCAACGCATCGTGTGCGGCGCGGTAAAGTGACGGAAGGTCATACAGATCGCGAATCGCCTCTGAAACAATTACCTTCAAATCGAATTCTTTTGCCAGTTCTGTGAATATATCTACATCACTGCCTCTATGCAGAAACAGAAATACGTCACCCTTGTAGAGAAAGGAATGAGAATCCGGAAAACGTTCACCGATTTCTTCTTTCAGGTGATGCACCCCGGGATACCGACTGTGGTAAGCAGTCAGATCCATCAATGCAAAAGCGGACGGATGAAAGTCCGCAAGATAAGTGCCTGCTGCCCGGAGCCGAAAATAGGAGGCGGACGGAAATCCTCCGTCAAGCAAATGCATCATAATATCTTCGGTCGTTTCAAACGGCTTGTTCTGACGGCTTGTTTCGATAAAAAGCTGTTTTGCGAGGATCATGTCAATTTGTTGCCAGACTGCCTCCTGAATTTTTTGAAAATGGCCATCCGTGTCCACGCAGACAAGATATCCGAGCCGGACACCGGTACAGATGAGCGGTGCAAAACGCCGGCGAAAGGGACTTTCTCCCAATTTGATCATATCGGCACATCCTTTGTTGAGCGCCGGGCTTTTACTGATGGCCGCACTTGACTCATAAGTGATTGCACCTTGTGAAACTGCGTCACGGAACAACGGGTCGGAAAACCCGGCGGGGCAGAAATGTGCCACGACACGATAAGCATCGTCGAGA
>USJJ01000263.1 GCA_900554995.1 uncultured Ruminococcus sp.
CCCCTGACGGTTGAAAACGGCTTGACGGTTCATTCCATCCCCGTGAACGGAGGATATGCCGTTTGGACAGAGGATATGTCTGCCCTGCTCAAAATCAAAGAGCAATCCGAAAGCCTTGCCGAGGAATTGAACGAACGCAACAATCTGCTGCGTTATGAATATAAACGTGAGGCAAAAAGGCAAAAGATCGAGGAGCAAAACCGATTGTATGATTTGCTTCGCAGTGCAACTCAAACTCAAATCAACAAGATCTCGGTGCTTACAAAGGAATATCAGAAAATAAATAAAACAGATCCGACAAGAGCCAAAACTTTGCTTGCCGAAATCGCCGTTCTTTGCAGCTATATCAAGCGTCGTAAACATTTAACGTTGTTGACCGACCGTGACTATAAGGTAGCTATAACCGAACTGACAAGAGCCTTCACCGAGTCGCTTCAAACGCTGAAGCTGCTAAACGTGCGCAGTACATTTTTTGCCGACAGCGAGCTTTCCATGCTCCCGGGAAAATCGGCTGCGGCGATATTTGATTTTTACGAACAGGTGATTGAATCGGACCTCGAAAACATATCCGGCATACAAATAAGTCTTTCTGATGTTGAAGGGCTGCGTTTATCAATAAATATATGCTGCAAAGCCGACCTGTCCTCACTTGCGCGCAAGGGTAACGTACGGTATGAAACGGACGGTGACGAAGGATATCAGCATCTTGTATTCCTTCTTGAAGGAGGTGTCGCCGTATGAGTGCCTTTTCTTCGCTCCCTGACTTTTTGCAGACCTTAATACCGCTTCTGCTTTTCTTGGAAGCCGTGCTTGAATTGGGACTTTTTATTTATCAATTCTCTCACCGCTCCAAATCGCTCGGCAATTTACCGAGTCTCGTTATTTTTGCATTTTTGCTTACGCTTTTAATCTCGGTGACTCAGGGAGACCCGTTTAAAGGCAAGGATGCGTTCTTGTTAGATGCTCCTTGGCAGATTTTCATTGCGGTAATTTTACTTGTTATTGTTCATTTCGCCTTTGCCCTGCCGAGAGAGTACCGCCGCCGAAAAAATATGCTCTCTCCGTTTTCCGTTAAAGACGCCACCGACAAACTGCCCATGGGTTTATGCTATGCCGACCCGAACGGACGTATTATTCTTTGCAATAACCGTATGCGCCGTCTGTCGTTTGCCTTGAGCGGCCATGAGCTTCAAATCACCGAAGATCTTGAAAAAGCGCTGGAGCAACCCGACAAAAGCATTACCGTTAACGGCGACTGTTACATTCTGCCCGATAAAACAGTTTGGCAATTCCGAAAGCAGAACATCACCGTTGACAATGACGGCAACTGGCTTCAAATGACAGCACATAACGTCACTGAGCTTTATAACGGCAACGTTCGTCAAGCCGTTATTAACGACGAGCTGAAGGAGGTCAACCGTAAACTTCAAAAAATGTATGAACGAATGGCCGACGATATAAAAGAAAAAGAAAGTCTTGACCTGAAAATACATATACATGACACAATCGGAAGAAGTTTGCTGACGATTCGTGACATAATCGAAAGCGATGAAAACACCGATAAAAAACTTGAAGCCTTACAGGAAGCCACCGCAGTGTTGACAAGCGACCGTGTGACAGCCGGCGGAACAATGGACGAAGTTATTCAGACGTCGAAAATCCTCGGCGTAACGGTAACGGTGAACGGATACCTTCCCGCCGATTCGCTTGCCGAAGAGCTTACCGTTGCCGCGGCGAAAGAATGTGTAACAAACTGTATCAGGCATGCCGGTGGCAACGAAGTATATATCTGCATATGTGAGCGAAACAATTTGTTTGATATTACGATAACGAACAACGGTGCTGCCCCGTCGGAGCCCATTAAGGAGGGCAGCGGACTTTCTTCGCTTCGCCGCAGCATAGAATCCTCCGGCGGCGAAATGCACACGGCATACAAGCCACGCTTCGCATTACTGCTTACTCTTCCGGAAAAGGAGAACAACATATGATAAATACAATACTGGTTGAAGATGATTTATATATTCAAAAGCATTTTGCCGAGCGGCTGAAATCAAACGAAGTTTTTCGCCTTGTCGGCGTATATCGTGACGCTTTTGAGGCGGAGAAAAACTGCAACGGATCGGTACAGCTTATTCTTATGGATGTGCAAACTCAGCACAAGCACTCCGGCCTCGCCGCCGCAGAGCGAATTAAGAAGGTTTTTCCTAATATAAAAATAGTGGCAGTCACGTCCTTGGTCGACCCGGAAGTCCTTTCCAAAGCGAAAAACGGTGCCGCCGACAGCCTGTGGTATAAGGACCACGGAACGGAGGAGCTTTTGGATGTAATAAAAAGAACCCTTGAAGGAGAAAAAGTTTTCCCATCCTCATCTCCGTCGGTCGAAATGGAAAAAGCCATGTCCGAAGACTTCTCGCCACGTCAGCTTGACATTCTGCGTTTGTATATTCGCGGACTGACATATCAGGAAATCGCCGATAAAATCGGAATATCGAAAAACGGTGTGCGATGGAATCTGGACGACATGGTGGAAAAAGGTGAATTTGAAAGCCGTGAAGCGCTGGTT
>USJJ01000264.1 GCA_900554995.1 uncultured Ruminococcus sp.
CCTTGAGCTCATATCCGCCGTGATCGGCTCCGATTGCTATTTTCATTAAATCACTCGCCTTTTTTAAGTTTATTAATTTTTTATTTTCTAATTTTAAATTTTATATTTTTATAAGGTAATGCTGCATAAAGGAAGTGTGCGATTTGCGCCGTAAGATTTTTCGCCAGGTTGTGCGAAAATTATGCAGGCTTGCTGACGCAAGTCAAAGAATTTTTGTGCTGCATGGCGGAAATATATTCAAGCAAGGCGTGTACTTCATTTGTGCAGCTTTGCCTTTAGTTCACGCTCCGCCTGCGGAAGTCTGAGATACTCAGGCACAAGCATTGCACTCTCGATATATTGATCCTCGGGCGCATTCATTGCCTCAAAGCAAACGCCGATTGCCGACTGAAAGCGGTGTGTTTGCGATGCAAGGCGCACATCATCAATGTTTTTCAGATTATTATAACATATTTCTGCGCCGTCGCCAACTATAAATTTAATTTTTTTGTATTCTTTCAGATTTTTTTCAACATTTTCTATCGAATCGGCGTTATCCTCGGTCAATCTTGTGATTTTACCGTCCGTAATATCAAACAAAGCATAATAAACCTGACCGCAGCGTGCGTCCATGGCACAGCAAGCGATACAGTCCGAATCAATGAGGTTATAAGCCATTGAACCGAGCGTTGAAGCGCCGTAAACAGGGAGTTTTCGAACATCCGCCATACCCTTTGCCGCCGCAACTCCGATTCTGATTCCCGTGAATGAGCCGGGACCCTTGTTGACGGCTATAAGGTCAATATCATCAATCCTGACGTTTGCATTTTTCAAAAGGCTTTCAATCATCGGCATAAGCGTCTGCGAATGGGTCAGACCCGTGTTTGTATAGAAGCAGCCGAGAACCTTTTCACCGTCCGTTATTGCTGCGGAAGCCGATCTTGCCGAGCTGTCGATTCCGAGTATTTTCATGTAAGATCAACTCCCTCAATTTCAATAATTCTTTCATTTTCATTTTTGCCGGGCTTGAATGTGACCCTTATGCTGTTATCTGGCAGCGCATTTTCAATATTCTCGCTCCACTCAACGGCAAGTATGCCGCCGTAGTCGAGATAATCAAAAAAGCCTGTTGAGTAAAGGTCGTCCCAGCTTTCGATTCGATACATATCGAAGTGATAAAGCGTGTTTTCCTTGCCTCTGTATTCATGAACAAGGGCAAAGGTCGGACTGCTGACATCCTTTTCGTTTATGCCGAGACCGGTAGCAAGACCGTGAGTAAAGGTCGTTTTGCCCATACCCATTCCGCCGAAATAAGCAACGACGTCTCCGCTCTTGAGCTTTTGGCCGAGCTTCTCCCCTATCTCATAGGTTTGCTCAACATTATGGCTGTAATAAACACACAAAAATATCACCTCCGAGATATTATAACACATTTTTTCGTGATGTAAATATCCGAAGATGATATTAAATTGGTTAGAATCTGAAATCTCGTCTGTTCGAGGACTTTATAGCCTCAATATTCTGACGTGCGATCTCTCTGACCTTTTCTTTTGGAATTTTTTCAAGCTCACGGTCGATCATTTCAAAGCCTATCTTCCTCGTTTCCTCCGAGGCGTAGTCAATGAGATATTCCGTAAGCGTCATCAATGCATTCGGGTGGCAGCAGTTGAGAATCTGTCCGCTCTTGCAAAGGCTCATAAACCTGTCGCCTGTTCTTCCCTCACGGTAGCAAGCCGTGCAGAACGAAGGAATATGATCCTTTTCCATAAGCCAGCGAACAACCTCATCGAGGGTTCTCTGGTCGGAAACGTCGAACTGCTCGGAATCGTGAGGACGCTCCTCCTCGCAATAACCGCCGACGGAGGTTCTCGATGCGCCGCTGATCTGCGAAATACCGTAATCAAGCACCTTTCCTCTGACAGCTTCGCTCTCACGGGTGGAAATAATCATTCCCGTGTAAGGAACGGCAATACGGATACAAGCAATGATCTTTGCAAACATATCGTCTGCAAGACTGTTATCGAAAACATCGGGGTCAATGTCGTCTGCGTGCTTAACTCTCGGAACACTTATCGTGTGAGGGCCTACGCCGTGAACGGCTTCAAGATGCTCGGCGTGCATGAGAAGTCCGGCAAATTCGTATTTATATCCCTCAAGACCGAACAGAACGCCGAGACCGACATCATCAATGCCGCCCTCCATAGCTCTGTCCATTGCCTCGGTATGGTAATCGTAATCGTGCTTCGGTCCCTTCGGGTGAAGCTCGAGATAACTCTTTTTATTGTAGGTCTCCTGGAAGAGAATATAAGTGCCGATACCCGCTTCCTTGAGCTTTCTGTAATTCTCAACCGTTGTTGCGGCGATATTTACATTTACACGGCGGATATCTCCGTTCTTGTGATGAACCGAATAAATCGTCTTAATACATTCGAGAATATATTCAATCGGATTATTAACAGGATCCTCGCCCGCTTCAATTGCAAGTCGCTTATGACCCATATCCTGGAGGGCAATAACCTCGTTTTTAACTTCCTCCTGAGTGAGCTTCTTTCTTGCGATATGCTTGTTTTT
>USJJ01000265.1 GCA_900554995.1 uncultured Ruminococcus sp.
AGCGACGGTTTCAGAGCTTATCTTGCCTCCCGTATTGCCGAGAGCGACGCAAGCAGTAATCTCACAAAGCCGCAGATTCAGGGCATTATTGACGCGATGATCGCTCTGCTTGAATTTGCAAGGGAGAACCGTTCCGACGTAAAGGCTCTGCTCGGTCAGCTTAATACGGTTCTCAATGTTCATCAGCCTTATGTTACGCTTTCGTGGATGCGCTCGATAGGTCAGGACGATATGCTGAAGATTAACGGAGAGACGGAAAAGCCGCTTCACGTTTCTTTCAACAGGATCGACCTCAGATACAAGGCGAACGCACGTATCACCGCCGACTACGACAGCAGTCTCGGCTCTCTTCGCTGGAGCTCCGATTCCGATAACGTCGTTTCGGTCGATAAGGATGGATTCATCACCGCAAAGGGCGACGGCGACGCAATAATCACCGTGGAACTGCGCTCTGATGACGGTAGGCTGATTGATTCGGAGCGAGTAAGGGTGACGGTGCATATGAATACACTGGAAGCCTTTGTTACAACCGTAAAAAATATTTTCGGAAAGGCGGCGGCATAAATGAGCCGATATTTTGTCTTGATTTTCCTGGTCCTCGGCGTGGGGGTAGGCGCAATCCTGTCGCTTGTTACCGAGGTGAACATCTTTGTTAATATGATTGTCGGCGCTCTTGCAGGTGCGGCGGTAGGCTATTTTCTTAAGGTACGAGTCGAGAAGAAAGATAATTGAATAAAAATTAATCGGGTTGCAAACGCAGCCCGATTTTTTATTTATGTCTATGATTTATTTGTTCTCTTCAAGACGTTTAATCATCAGCTTTGCCGCCTTGTAGATATCGCCGCAGCCGAGAGTGATGACAAGATCGCCGCTCTGTGCGTGGTCGAGGACATAGTCCGCAACCTCGTCAAACGTGTTGAACCAAACGCTTCCGGGAATCTTCGCCGCAAGCTGTGAGGTGTAAACTCCCTCGGTGTTGACTTCACGTGAGCCCATTATCTCCGTCATAACGCACTCGTCGGGAATCTGAAGAACCTCGGCAAAATCATCCATCAGCTTTTTCGTTCTCGAATAGGTGAACGGCTGGAATACCGCCCAGACCTTTCTGTATTTCATCTGCATTGCCGCCTCAAGCGTAACTCTGAGCTCTGCCGGGTGGTGAGCATAGTCGTCGGCGAATGTGATGCCGTTCAGCTTTGCAAGTATCTCAAATCTGCGGCAGGCTCCGCCGAACTGCTCAAGCGAGGCAATCGCTTCACTGAACGGGATTCCGCAGTAATCCGCAGCCGCAAGAGCGGCAAGGGCGTTGGAGACGTTGTGTCTGCCGGGAACCTTGAGCTTTACGCTGCCGATCTTTTTGCCCTTTTTGTAGGCGTCGAAGTGAGCAAATGCGTTCACCATTTCGATATTGTCGGCATAGTAATCATTGGATTTATCAATACCGAAAGTGATCATATCCTTGCCGCCGACCCCGTCGATCGCCTTGAGCGTATTGGCGTCATCGCCGTTGTAGATCACCGCCTTGTTTGCCATTTCTGCAAAGGTGTGGAATGATTTTATAATATTTTCAATATTCTTGAAATATTCGAGATGATCGGCGTCAACATTGAGGATAATCGCAATATCGGGATCGAGCTTAAGAAAATGATCCTTAAACTCGCAGGATTCGCAGACCATATTCTGAGTATTTCCGACCCTGCCGTGGCTGTGTATAAGCGGAAGCTCGCCGCCGATAACCGCCGACGGATCCTTGCCGCACTGGATCATTATCTGCGTAAGCATTGACGAAACCGTTGTTTTGCCGTGGGTTCCGCACACGCAGTAGCAGTCGGAATAAAGCCTTGTGATTGCGCCGAGAAGATCGGCACGTTCAACGGTCGGGATCGAGGAGTTTTTCGCCGCAACAAGCTCCGGGTTATCGGGCAGAATCGCCGCCGTGTACACAATCAGCTCTGCGCCCTCGATATTTTCGGCTTTCTGGCCGAGTGTGACGGGGATTCCGAGACTGCGCACCCTTGCCAATGTGTCCGTTTCATTGTTATCCGAGCCCGAGAGCTCATAGCCCTCTTTATGAAGTATTTCGGCAAGCGGACACATACCCGATCCGCCGATACCGATAAAGTGGATTCTTTTTACTTTTTTAAGCAATTCATCTATTTCAAACAAGACAATCATCTCCCTGATGTTTATTTATCTATTACATTATAAGGCAAATCGGATAAAAAATAAATAGCAAAATGAAATATTTTAGCACCCGCACAGGATTTTGTCATATGATACAGTGGAGGTAATAAAAATGCAGGCAGAAAAATTTTTACTGATCGGAAATGACAAGAAGATGCAGGCTTGCCAGAAAAGGCTTGCCGAAAGAGGCTTCACGGCTTCCTGCTGTGAAGCGGACGAGGTAGAAAGAAACGTCGTCTTTTATCCGAATATTATTCTGCCGCTTCCCACGCTCGCAAACGGCGTAATCTCGGGGACGGGACTTTCTGCCGATGAATTTTTTCACCTGACCGGTGAGAAGCAAAGA
>USJJ01000266.1 GCA_900554995.1 uncultured Ruminococcus sp.
CTGAGCACATTGCTTTTAAAAATCTTGTTTAACTCAGTCTGCTTTTCTTTCAAGGGTAATTCGGCGGCAACGATTTGCTTCATCGCCGTTATCGAATACATATGATACCTTGCGGTAACGTGATTTATAACCTGTCGCGAAAGATTGTTTTGTCGGGCAAGCTCGACGCACTTTATAAGAAAAACATCGTTCTGCTTTTGCCTGTCCGCCTTATAGGTGCGAGTGAGCGAATTGCTCCGCTTATAATAATAATACAGACTCTCTTTTATAATCGAAACGCTCTTTATTTGAGAGAAAAGCTCCAAAATAAAATAGGCGTCCTCGGAAATAATCTCTTTTTCGGATTTAAATTTCAGGTTTAATTCTTTAATTTTTGATAAACGGTACATCTTTCCGCACGAGCTTATTCCAAAGCCCATCGAATAGGTAAACATTCCGGGCAAGACCTCGTTTTGAACCTCGTCGCCGACAAAAAACGTTTTATCGGTTACAATCTCTTTTTCTGAGGTTCTGCCGTCGTCATACACGTCGCACAGGGCGTAAATCACAGCGTCGCTGTCATTTTTTTCGGCTGTCGAGACGCATTTTTCGACCGTTTTTGTATCAACGTAGTCGTCGCTGTCGAAAAAGAATATGTATTTTCCGCCTGCCGAGTCCATACCGCTGTTCCTCGCCATGCCCAGACCTGCGTTCTTTTTATGAATTACTTTAATTCTGCCGTCGGAGCTTGTCCAATTGTCACAAATCACCACACTGCCGTCGGTTGAGCCGTCGTCCACCAGAATAATCTCAAGATTACCATATGTTTGACCGACAACAGACTGCACACACCTGTCCAAATATTTTTCAACATTATATACAGGCACAACAACAGAAACTAAGGGCATATCCGTCATAACAAAACTCCTACAATATATTACGAAAAGTCACCGATGCAATTATCCCAATCGTATGGAAGCACGGCTTCTCTCGTTGAACAATGCTCATCCTCCGTTGCGGATTTTATGAGCTTGTTCAATCCGTTTTCGTCAGCGCCGTTCATATGGTAAAATCCGGGCTTATTAATAAATTCCTTCATCTCGCCGAAGTCGGTTGTAATAACCGGCAGGTCGCACGACGCCGCCTCCAAACAGGAAAGCGGAACATCTATGCAATGTCCGTCCTCCGTCACGGGGAAAAGATACACGTCGCTCATTTGATATATCTCCTCAATTTCGGGGATATACGAATCGAATATTTTTATATTGGATTTTTTGAGCAGTTTTTCTCTCAATTCCGAATTCTGTTCGTCCTTCGTCAATGTGCTCACTACCAAAAGCACCTGATATTCGGAATCTATATTCAACAGGGTCTGAATGTTCCTGCCCTCGTTCAGATGTCCTACATGAAGAACCAGCGGCTTTTCGGGATCTAACCCGTATTTTAGTTTTAACCGTCTTTTTTCGTCCGAGGTTACAGGCACGAATTTTTTCGTATCGACGCCGGTTTTTATGTATCTGATTCTGCCTTTGGGTACGATGCTTTTATAAAAATTTTCGGACTGCTTTGAAAAAACAATCAGGTCGGCTTTACTCAGTCTTATTAAAAGCTTCGATATACCTTCGGCATTGATTTTCATCGGCAGAATTACGTCCAAGCCGTTTCGGCACATTAAGGACATAACAAAAATCCTTATCGCCGTTGCAATCGGCTTCGCTGGGAACGGCACATACAAGACCTTTTCTTTTTTTTGCTTTATTATCGAACGAAGCTCGCCGTTTAACATGAGCTTATTCAATTCCATATGCCTGTCCGAAAGCTCGGATTTTCGCTCATATGTTATAACGAAAGCGCCGCCATGCGATTTTTTTAATCTTTTAATAAGATTATAGGTCACTTTTAAACAGCCTTCATCAACCTTTTCGGTCAATGAGTTTGAAATAATCAACATATTAACCTCAATCTATCTCTGCACAGCTTTTGTTCTTTCCGCACCCCTCGCAGGTCGAAAGAGCGTCAAGCTCCTCCTTGGACACCTTGCCGTCACGGAAATCCCGAACGATTTTATTCTCATACATCGAATACTTTTTCTTCTTGAAAAAGCGTAGAAATTTATGCTTAATAACCCAAGCGGCCGGCTTATAAATATACTTGTGCATGGCGGGCGAAACAGAGCCTATCATCCAGCAGTTGCGGTCGCAGTTTCTTACAAAGCTTCTCACCTTTTCCGCCTGCTCGCTGTTCCAAAGCTCCTCCCAGCTCTGCCTGTTCAGGTTTCCCATAACCTGCTTTTCCTTCGTACCGTTGCACGGCATGACATCGCCGTAAGGGTCGATAAAGAATGTGTCAAAGCTCATATCGCAGGGCAACAAGCGTTTTTGAGAGAAAATATAATTGATAAGTCCGTGATTGAAATACGCTCTGAACCACTTTTTGGGACTGTTGGAATCAAGCAAGCGATTAACGAGATCCTCGAAATTCTGCGCAACCGTGAGGCGATCCTTGATTATATTATTAGACTCAACAAAATAGAAGCTGTTGTGAA
>USJJ01000267.1 GCA_900554995.1 uncultured Ruminococcus sp.
GATGCACATATCGTCTCTTCCGTCGAAATACGGAATCGGCGTTTTTAATAATGAATGTACTCATTTTGCGGACAGGCTTGCACAGATGAATTTCAGATACTGGCAGGTTCTTCCGTTCAATCCGGTTGACGGATCAAATTCGCCGTACTGTTCATCGTCGGCGTTTGCCGGCAATTATATGTTTATTGATCCCGAGACGCTTTTAAAGGACGGGCTTTGCACCGAGGAGGAATACAGGGACAATGTCTACGGCGGAAGCCCCTATACCGCAGACTATGAATTTGCAGGGGAGAAGAGATTGAAACTTTTGAAAAACGCCTTTTTGAGGATAACTCCCGAGCTTGCGCAAAGTGTCAAGAATTTTGAAAAAGAAAATGCCTGGCTTACCGATTTTTCATTGTATATGTCACTCAAGGAGTTCAACGGAATGAAGCCCTGGTGGGAGTGGAGCGAAGAGCAGGCAAGATACGAAACATTTATTAAAAAGCACAGATACGATTTTGAGGAACGTTCCGCATTTTGGAAATTTGTTCAGTATATTTTCTTTTCACAGTGGAAAAAGGTTAAGAGTTATATCAATTCAAGGGGTATTGCGGTGATCGGTGATATGCCGATCTATGTCTCGATGGACAGTGCCGACGTATGGGCGAACCGTGATATGTTCCTGATTGATGACAGGACGCTCAAACCGCAGAAAATCGCAGGAGTTCCGCCCGATTATTTTTCAAAGGACGGTCAGCTTTGGGGCAATCCTCTCTATGACTGGAAAGCGATGGAAAAGGACGGCTACAATTGGTGGCTTGACAGAATAGGGGCGGCGATAAGCACCTATGACGTAGTTAGAATTGACCATTTCAGAGCCTTCGCCAGCTTTTGGCAGGTTCCTGCCGAGAGTGAAACGGCAAGGGTAGGCGAGTGGGCAAAAGGACCGGGAATGAAGCTTTTCGACAAGGTTTTTGAGAAATATCCCGACACTCCGATTATTGCCGAGGATCTCGGCGTATTCGGCGATGATGTTGTAAAACTGCTTGAGGATACCGATTTCCCGGGTATGAAAGTAATTCAGTTCGGCTTTGACGCCGACGGCGATTCCTCGCATCTTCCCCACAATGCGGTTAAAAATTCCGTCAACTATGTCGGCACGCACGACAACAACACCTTGCTCGGCTGGCTCTGGGAGGCCGACGAAAAATCAAGACGCTTTGCGCTTGATTACTGCGGCTTTAAGGGTGAAAACTGGGGTGAGGGAGGCTACCGCTCACAAAGCTGCCGTTCGATTATCGAGACGGTCTGGCGCTCGGTGTCAAATACGGCGATTATTTCGTTCCAGGATCTTTGCGGATTCGGCAGTGACGCAAGAATGAATATACCGGGAGTTGCCGATAAAAACTGGAGATTCAGAACAACAGCCGAGACGATTGACGAGGTCGATACCGAATATTACAAGAGGATAAACAGAATATTCAAGAGGGAATACAAGGTGATATAAACCGAAAACGGTGCATTTAATATATCTCGATTTTTCTCGTACAGAAAATAAAGCACTTTTATAATGCCGATTGGTTACAAATAGTTACAACATTAACAAAAAAGACATAAAAATGTAACAATTTGATGATATAGTTGTAGCTGTTGAAATTTTATCGGAGGAAGGTACTTTATGAAGAAAATCAGTCCCGTAAAAAGAGTGCTTATGGTTTTCCTGAGCGCTGTAATGATAATCTGCTGTATTCCGTTCACATCATCGGCGGCTTCGGCAAACCAGAAAACTATATTTGAGTTTTGCCTCAAGGAGCTCGGTCTCAATAATGCAGCCGCTTGCGGTGTGCTTGCAAACATCGAAGCCGAGTCGGATTTCAATCCGAACCTCTACGGAGACGGCGGGGACAGCTACGGCATCTGTCAGTGGAATCTTTCAAGGTTTGACAATCTTATTAACTACTGCAACAGAAACGGCTATAACTGGAAAACACTTACAGGCCAGCTCCATTTCCTTAAATATGAGCTCACAACAAACAAGAGTGATACAGGCTACATTCTTGATAAGCTCAAGAGCGTTCAGAACAATGCAAGCGGAGCTTACAATGCAGGCTACAATTGGTGCTATTACTTTGAGCGTCCGGCGAACAAAACCGCTAAGTCGGAGAGCCGCGGTGACAGAGCAATGAGCAAGTATTGGCCCGAGTTTAAGAACTATACAATTTCCAAGCCTACTCCGGCGCCGTCATACAAGCTCGGTGACGTTACTCAGGACGGAAAGATCAACTCGGTTGACGCTCTTGCAATCCTTCAGTATTCAACGGGAGCAAAGACATTCAATACAAATCAGATCAAAGCAGGCGACCTGAACAGAGACGGCAAGGTCAATTCGGTCGATGCACTCGCTGTTCTTGCAATCTCAACAGGAAGCACAAGCAATGCAAACCATTAATTAACATACGACAAAGATCGGGAAGATTTTATTTCTTCCCGATTTCTTCATTTTATAATATTGTTCGTAGTGTTGG
>USJJ01000268.1 GCA_900554995.1 uncultured Ruminococcus sp.
CATAGCCGTTGTGATCCTTCATTTCCCACGGAACATTATAAAGATATTCCACAATTCTGTGGTCACAGAACGGAACCCTGACCTCAAGTGACGAATACATACTCATTCTGTCCTTGCGGTCAAGCAAAGTTTGCATAAACCAGTCAAGGTTCAGCTTCATCATCTGCGCTGTTTTCAGATCATCCTCGGTCATTTTATTATAAAGCGGAGCACTGTCTGCCGTCAGTTTGTACCGTTCATAGACATATTCCGATCCGTCAATTTTTTCGGCAAATTCATCATTCAAAAATGACATTCGATAATCCGTCGACTGCGCCCAAGGGAAGCCCTCTGACGATCGTATTGTTTTATCTCTGTACCATGGGTAACCGCCGAAGATTTCATCGGCACATTCACCCGAAAGTGCAACCGTTCCCTGTTCCTTTATCGCTTTACATAAAAGAAGCATTGAAGCGTCAACATCAGCCATTCCCGGCAGATCACGTGCGTCAACCGCCGAATACAAAGCGTCGACCAATTCGTCGGTATCAATTACAATCCAATGATGCTCACCGTCAAGATATTTATCCATAATACGGATAAATTCCGGATCGGAATTGGGCTGGAACTTCGACTTTTTGAAATATTTATCATTGTCCTTATAGTCGACAGAAAAAGTATGGAGTACCTTTCCCCTTTTTTTGAATTCCTCGTTCGTGACCGAGGAAATAAGGCTTGAATCCAGTCCGCCCGAAAGGAATGTACAAAGCGGAACATCGGAAACAAGCTGTCTTTTAATCGAATCCGTAACAAGAAATCTGACCTTTTCAACGGTTTTGTCAAAGCTGTCGGTATGCTCGTGCGCCTCGACATTCCAATATCGGTGAATCGACAGTCCGCTGTTGTCGTATATCGCATAATGGGCAGGTCTTATCTCGCTTATATTTTTAAAAACACCGCAGCCCGGGGTACGTCCGGGACCGATCAGCATAATTTCCGAAAGCGACCTCATATCCATCAGCGGCTCAATTTCGGGGTGCTCAAGGAGTGCTTTAATCTCGGATGCGAAAACGAATCCGCTCTTGCAAATCGAATAAAATAGCGGTTTAACTCCCATTCTGTCCCTTGCGACGAACAGCCTTTTTGTATCGTGCTCCCATATGGCAAAGGAAAAAATGCCGTTAAAAAGATCCAGACATTTCTCCCTGTACTCCACATACGCCTTTAGCACTACCTCGGTGTCCGAATGGCTGAAAAAGTTATATCCCCTGATTTCAAGTCCTCTTCTTATTTCGTCCGTATTGTAAAGCTCACCGTTGTAGCAGAGCGTGAAAACAGCGCCGTCAACCGCATAAGTCATCGGCTGCTTTCCTCTTTCTATGTCAACGACGGCAAGACGTCTGTGCATTAGCACGGCATCGTGAGAAAAAAATTCTCCGTGCTGATCGGGTCCTCGTGAAAACAGCTTGTTTTGCATATTATAAAAATGACTTTCAAATTTTGCGATATCCTCCGTAAATGAGACCTGTCCGCAAATTCCGCACATAAAATCACCTCATTTTCTTTCCCTTATATTTCTCTCTTGTCGCAATTCCGCCTCTGATATGACGCTGTGCCTTGTTAATATCAAGTATTTCCCTTACCTCCCGACATAATCCGGGATCAATTTCCTCGAGTTTTTGCGTTACATCGGTATGTACTGTTGATTTTGATATTCCGAAAACCTTAGCGGCGGCTCTGACAGTCGATTTGTTTTTAACGATATATTCGCCGAGTTCAACCGAACGAATCCGAGCTATCTCATTCAAAAGAAAAACCTCCCGAATTTACATATCGCTAATTGATATGCTCGGGAGGTTTAAAATATTCATTCAATTGTCTCTATATCATACGGAGTCGTCTGATATACGAAATAGTTCAGCCAGTTTGAATACAGAAGATTTGCGTGCGCACGCCACGAAACGATCGGTTCCTTGGACGGGTCGTCATTCGGAAAATAATTTTTCGGAACGGCAATATCCAGTCCCTTTTCCTTATCCCTGAGATACTCGTTTTTCAAAGTGTCGCGTTCATATTCGGAATGTCCGGTTATGAAAATCTGCTTGCCCTTGTTCGTGGAGATAGCGTAAACTCCCGTTTCCGGTGACGATGCAAGAATTTTCAATTCTTTGACTTTTTTTATGTCCTCGGTCAAAACCGTTGTATGTCTTGACTGCGGCACCATAAATGTCTCGTCAAAGCCACGGAAAAGAATCGACTTTTTATAGTTTACCTTGTGCGGATAAACGCCGAAATACTTCTGCGGAAGATGGATTTTCGGAATCCCGAAATGATAATAAAGCCCCGCTTGAGCGCCCCAGCAAATGTGAAAGGTGCTGGTGACATGGGTTTTGCTCCATTCCATAATTTTGCAAAGCTCGTCCCAGTATTCAACCTCTTCAAACTCCATATTTTCAACAGGAGCACCGGTAATAATCATACCGTCATATTTATTTTGTTT
>USJJ01000269.1 GCA_900554995.1 uncultured Ruminococcus sp.
TGAACAAACGCCGATGGTTTGTATTCAGCGTTATTACCGTATTGTTATTGTCAACCGTTTTATGCTTTATTCCGTTTGAAAATTTGTTTATAACTTTCCCTACTCTTGAAGCGTCATATAGATACAGTAATCCGAACCATATTGATTTGATTGTTGATGGAAATGAATCCGCTTTTGTCGCCGGATCACGAAACGATATTGATAATTATGTTATTGTTCCGAAATCCGATGACGGATGGAAAGTGGGCGTTGGAATGGATACTAAGATGATTTTAAAAAAATTGACCGATGATACGGTTATCTATTTATATCAATATAAAGATTCCGATGAGTATTACATTGCAGTATTTAATGTAAACAGAGATCCGTTAAAGATATCCGATAACAACAATTCAAAATTTGAACACACCGAAAAATATGTCGATGCAGTAAGCAAGAATTATTACACATATTTTTCATACATTGACGGCTTTGATTGCAATTATACTTTAACCGTAAACGGCAAGGCAATAAAATTAATTGATGAAAAATAGAGGAGAGAGATAAATGATTGAATTTAATGGGTATCTTACAGGAAAATCGGAAAGATTCTTTTTTAAAAAGAATATCAGCTATTTGCAAATCGCTATAATTTTTGCCTTTACAATGGTTTTGCCTTTTATTATTTTGTTGGTAAAAACTTTTCAGGCACTTTCTATATTATACGCATATCTTGCAGTTTTTGTGTGCCTTATGATAGCGGTTCGCATTTTTATACCCAAATCGGGTAAATCGGTAATTCCTAAAAGAATATATATAATGGATAACAAAATGGTTTGTATCGCTGATAATTTTACCGAGAACAGATCCGTAGAATTAGTGAAAAAGATTTATGATTACGGGGAATTTTACTTCATATCATTTTATTTCGGAAAAATCAGTTGCTATTTTATTTGTCAAAAGAGCTTGCTTACACAAGGAACTATCGAGGATTTTGAAAAGCTGTTTGACGGTAAAATAGTGAGAAAGTATTAAGACAGACATGTTATTGTGAGCGGATTATTAAGAAAATAATGAATTGATTCGGCAAAGAGGTTGCATATGAACAGAGAAAAATTTATGTCGCTTCTGCAAGAGAACGGAATAGATACGGATATTGTTTCCTTTGACAGCAGCGTAGATGATGGGTATAACATCCGTAAAAATCGGATTCGGTGGGAGACCTTTGTGAGAGACAGAGGCAAGGAGTATAACTGTATCGGTTTTCCGTCGGAAAGCGATGCGCTTGAATATATGCTTAAAAGGCTCATTGAGTTATATGGTAAAAAACAATGAGCATCTCTTCAAATAGTAAAAAACAGCAGCTTGAAAACCCAAGCTGCTGTTTTGCTGTGTTTTTATAGTCCGAGAAGATCAAGGACTTTTTCTTTGGACATATATCCGACGGCGGATTTGTTAGCCTTGCCGTGGTCGATCACAACCAGTGTCGGGATACTCGAAACGTTAAAGATTGAGGAGAGCTCAGGCTCTTCATCAACATTGACCTTGCCGACCTTTACGACGTCGCCGTATTCGTCCGCTATTTCCTCAACAATCGGAGCAAGCATACGGCACGGTCCGCACCATTCCGCCCAGAAATCAAGCAGGACGGGAATGCCGCACTTGAGCACCTCATCGGTGAAATTGTCCTTTGTTATTTTTACTTCAGCCATAAAAAAGCCTCCTTATTTTGACTTATAATAAAGCATACAATGGCAAAAGCCTTCAAAATTCGGATCTTCAATCTGCTTTCTGAACTCTTCACACATACACTTGTTCTCGGGTGTATGCTCTCTTCGGCAGGGACAGTAACCGCCCGTACGCTTGAGACCCTCTTTGACGACCTTGACTATCTTCTGATCGGGATTGAGTGTAATTTTCATAGCAGATCCTCCGATTTTTGTCTTAATAGATCTCTCTGCCCATCAGAACGCCCATAACGGACGCCATCATAAGACCTCTTGTCCAGCCGCTTGAATCGCCGAGACAGTGGAGACCGTCAACATTTGTGTTGAAGTGCTCGTCCATTTTGACTCTGTTACTGTAAAACTTGAGCTCGGGAGAATAGAGAAGAGTTTCGTAGGACGCAAAACCGGGAGCAACGTGATCAACAGCCTGAATAAAGTTGATGATATTTGTCATTGCTCTGTACGGCATTGCGGCTGTAATGTCGCCTGCAACCGCATCGGGAAGAGTCGGTTTAAGGTTCGACTGCGAAAGCTCCTTTTCCCATGTGCGCTTGCCGTCGAGGATATCGCCGAAACGCTGAACAAGGATGTGACCCGTACCGAGCATGTTTGTAAGCTCGCCGACCTTCTGAGCGTATGCGATAGGCTGATTGAACGGATATGAGAAGTTGTGGGAGCAGAGAATTGCAAGGTTGGTGTTGTCGCTCTTAAGCTCCTTATATGAATGACCGTTAACAACGGCAAGGTTGTTGTCATAGTTCTCCTGACTT
>USJJ01000270.1 GCA_900554995.1 uncultured Ruminococcus sp.
ACAGTTTGCGTTTGCATAATCGGCGGTTGTTGTTGAGTTGCTTGTGTTCTGGTAAGCCGTCATATCCGTCATATCTGCACTTAGATATTTATACGAAACACTTACCTGGCTTGCGTTCTCATAATAGAAGTAAAAATTACCGGTACTGTTTTCTCCTGTTCTGAGAGTTTCAAGGTTGGTTGATTGATCAATCGTTGAATCGACAAACCACTGGTAATTGTATTTTCCCTGATTCAAATATCCGTCGATCTTCGGTTCAAGATAAACCTGCTCCGGTGCATAAAAATACACATTCGGAACGGAATTTTCGGACACCGTGATTGCCGAGTCAGTGTCAACAGCGGAGCCTATCAGCGCCCCAATGTCAAAACATACGAATGTTGTGAGAACAAGCGTCACGGCAAGAATAACCGATAACACTTTTCTGCACGTTCGGTGAACTTTTTTCATTAAAACTCCTCCTTATAAATAAGAGTATCCGGTTATTGTGATTATAGCATTTATATTGTATTTAGTCAATATATTTTTAATTATTTCGTTGTATTTTCGGTATATTTTGCATAATATTTTGAAAACATTGTACAAATTCTATAAACAAGCGTATAAAAGTCCGAATTTATAAAAGAATATTATTGAGAAACATTTAGGAGATGAAAAAAATGATAGACAAGATCTCATTGATACTGGTTATCATCGGTGCTATTAACTGGGGCTCAATCGGACTTTTCAAGTTTGATATTGTCGGCTGGATCTTCGGCGGTCAGGATGCTATTGTGAGCCGAATTATTTTCACAATCGTCGCACTTGCGGGAATCTGGTGCATTTCAATGCTTTTCAGAGACAAGAGGGAGCTTGAAGTCGGCACTTCGATGGAATAAGAGATCAAAAAAACGCAGGGCGTGTCAAACGTCCTGCGTTTTTTTAAATATTGCTTACTCCGTCAATTACCTGCTCCACACTATCTGCTGTTATTCCGATTGCAGGAGCCGCAACAAGGAAAACAGCGATAATTATCGCGGCAAGAAGATATGCACACCAAAACGATCTTGCATAATTTCTGCGATTAATGTTTTCCGAGCTGAAACAAAAAACAAGGTTGACAATCAGTCCGATAAACGGAACAGTAAACAGAACCGAATACCCGAAATATGCCCAAGGACTGAGCGGTCTGAACTCCTCGGGTCCTTTATAATTATATTTTGTCATTTTTATTCTTCCTTTTCTTTTTATTTATTCTGCCAAGAACTTTTTAATCGGTGTAAGATCCAGTTCATCGAACTGATTTATGAATCCGTAAAAGCTCTCGGCTATTTTCTTTACTCCACCCTCTTCATTACTCTCCATATTGAAGGGCATAACGGGATCGTGAACGCTCAGACGAAGAAGGAGCCAGCCGTTACCGTGAGCCTTATCTGCAGAAATTCTCATACCCTCACGGTTATCGTCTGCAATTTTCCAGCCATCCTTATCGGCATAGTATTTTTCAAGCTCCTCAATAACCTTTTCGCCGTATGCTCTGAAATCGTCACATTTAATTGAAAAGCGAAGCTCCTTGGCCTCGGCAGGTTGCTTGAGCGGAGCAAGAATATTCTTTATCGCATTGCCCGACTTATCTCTTGCAAGCAGGATCACAATTTTTGTCATAAGATATGCGCCGTCATCGAGGTAATAGTTCTCCTTGAATGCGGCGTGACCAGAGGTTTCCATCGCAAGAGGGCAGAATTTACCGCTGTTGTTAAGTTCAATCTGCTTGTTGATAACGTTCCTGTATCCCCTCTTGAATCGGTAATGCTCGCCGCCGAGCGACTCTATGTACTCCTTGAGTCCGTCCGATGTAACGGAATCGGTGACAATAACTCCACTGTCATGACCCTCCAGAGCTATGTATGAGGCGAGGGCGACAAGTCGGTTACGGTTGATCTCCTCACCGTCCGATTCAACGCATCCGGCACGGTCAACATCAGTATCAAAAATAATTCCGAGATCGGCGTGACTGTCAACGGTTGCCTTGGAAACCGAATCCATAGCGGCTGCGTTTTCGGGATTAGGAATATGGTTCGGGAACATTCCGTCGGGGTCAAGGAACTGACTGCCCTCGGTATCGGCACCGAGAGGAGCAAGAACATCGGAGGCATAGAATCCGCCGACGCCGTTTCCCGCGTCAACAATAATCTTGAATCCCTCGAGCGGCTTGTTGTAATTTTCGGCATTAACGCCTTTCTTTATCATCTCGCGAAGATGCGAGCAGTAGATTTTCATATAATCATTCTCAACACAGAGAGTCGGTTCTACCCTGTACGACTTGCCGTAAATCTTCTCCGCTTCGGAAAGAAGAACTGCGATGTCATCGCCCTCAAGTCCTCCGTTCGGAGTGAAAAATTTCAATCCGTTCCTTTCCCACGGGTGATGGCTTGCAGTGATCTGGACGGCACCGTCGCATTTGAGATCAAGTATTGACATAAA
>USJJ01000271.1 GCA_900554995.1 uncultured Ruminococcus sp.
CTCAAAAAATCATTATAAAAAATAAGGAGGCAGTGAAAGTGAAAGTTTTTCAGAAAATTATTTGTGCAGTAGTTTCCCTTTCGGTTGTCATTGCAACATTGACCTGTATGGCAACATCCTCGGCGGCTGTTGCGAACACCCCCGGAGACGTTAACAGCGACGGTTCAATCAATTCATTTGACGCTCTTTCGATAGTTCGTTACTGTACGGGAGCCGATACCCTTACAAAGGCTGAAATTGTTGCCGCCGATGTTGACCTTGACGGCAAGGTAACTTCCGTCGACGCTCTTTATATTCTTCAGTTCACCGCAGGTACGATCGACAGATTTCCCGCACAGACAGGAGAGGGACGAATCCATATTTTCGGCGATTACTACTACGACATCGCAACGGGCAAGGTTACGAATACGGACGGTTCCGGACTTCTCGGATTCTCATATGACGCAAAGGATCAGGCTTTTTACGCTTCCACCTATGCCTGGCAGAGAACATTCGGCTATACATATCTTTATGACGTAGCAGCTCCGTTCATCGCCTGCTCATTTGACACAAGCCGTATCTTCTTTGAGTATAACGATATGGAGTGGATGGTTCAACTTTGGAAGGGTCAGTACGGACTCTTTTTCAACGGTTGTGAGATCGGTCTCTACTACCGTGATTTTGATGACGACGAGCTGGTCGACACAGAGGGCAGGAAATTCTATAAATGTGCCGATGATGAGATGCTTTGCCAGATGGAGCTGACGATGTATAAGAACAATACCCTGTTCTTCCACCGCAGTAAGCAGTATTCATGGTGGCTGACGGGATTTAAGCCGGGTGTTCTTGACGCACTCGGATACACCGCAGATTCAACAAAGGTACTCAAGGTCAGTGCAACCATCTACTTTGCCGAGGAAGAAATGATGAACGCATTCATCGGCGGACTTGAAAACTGCACGGAGATTGAGCACAACTCCTCAAAGAGAAAGCGTGACATCAACTTCAGAAACGGTAATTTTGACACAGGCTGCGGTTACACGGTAAACAGAGCACAGCAGTCAGTCACATTCGTTTGGGAATAAAAAATATTGAATAGTTAAAAGAGCCGATAAAAAAGCAACCTCCTATGATAGAATTAAAACTGTCATAGGAGGTTTTGTTATGCAAATTAATATCGTCATATAATGAATATCAAGAAGAGATTAAGAAATCAAGAAAAAGAAATGTGCGAAATTTTGTTTTTCTATGAAGCGGTTATTCAAGCTAAAACAAGATTTACTCCACTAAAGACGAAATCAATTTATTGCTTGATTTTAATAATCAAGTCATTTTTGCACTATTCACTCAAATTAGGGAAGTGCAGATTTCCGCTACTCTTTTTCTGTTATATTGTTAGCTCGGGGAACGGGATAAAATTATCAACTTCCTCGCTGTGCTCCCCGATGATCTTTTCCATCCAGACCATATCGTACCAGGTATCAAATTTTCTTCCGCATTTTTTGAAACATCCTACTGTTTTATAGCCGAGGTGCTTATGAAAATCAACGCTGTTCATCGTCAGATGCTCGTCCTCAACCTCGGGATATCCTATACACGCATAAAGATTGATTATATTCTGCGCCGCCGAGATCTCCTCAATCGCCTCATAAAGTCTCCTGCCGACGCCGCCGTGGCGGCTGTTCTCGGCAACGTAAATCGACGTCTCGGCAGAATGGTTGTATGCCTCACGGCCGATAAATGAACCCGTATAGGCATAGCCGATTATCTCATCGCCGCATTCGGCAACAATGTACGGATAATTTTCAAGGGTATGTTCAATACGTCTTCTAAAATCCTTTACCGACGGCACATCATATTCAAATGTAATTGCCGTCTTTTCAACATACGGAGCATAAATTTTCAAAATCTCCTGTGCGTCGTCTGGCGAGGCGACACGAATTGTTATATCATTCATAATAATATCCTATATTCCGAAATGAATTATCCATTTATCAAACATTTTTGCTGTTTGCAGCAACGATTTTAAGCCCGAAAGATTTTTCGCATCTCCGATTGCGTCAGCAAAAGTCTGCTGTGACGACGGAGGGATAAGCGTTATCCCACAGTATGCAAGACCTTTCTTCGGCTCGTCAACGGTGTGCCAGTAAAAATCAACGTCATTCAGCTTTTTCGCAACGGTGTCGAGATCATCGTCGGCAACCGAAATACAAGCGAATTTCTGCGGCTCGTATTCATCGTACCTCCGCCCCTTTTCCGGCGGATACGGCATCATTCCAAACTCATGCGTAAGCAAATCACTCACCTCATTTTTGATTATAATACCGATTTCCGAAAAATTCAATAGTCTTTCTCCGAACCGATCATTTCGAGCCCGGCTCGTTATAAATATAAAAAATAAAAGACACCGAAATCAATGTCTTTTTCTTGGAGCGGATGACGGGGCTCGCTCGGCTGCACTTCCGCTTGCCGACACGCCCAC
>USJJ01000272.1 GCA_900554995.1 uncultured Ruminococcus sp.
GACCTGACGGAAAAGACGGGCGTAACCTCGTATTCTTCATACAGAAGAAGTGCGGAAGACGAGCCGTTCAGAGATTTCGGCGAGGACTTCACAAGCGGAAAACCGATCAGACGAGGATTTTCCGCACAGCCTGCAAGAAAGCCGCAGCCCGCTCCGACGGCAAACAGGGAGAATTACAAGATCGGCGACACCGTTTCCCACAAGGTTTTCGGGCAGGGCGTTATCCTCTCGGCGAAGAGTATGGGCAACGACACCTTGCTTGAAATTGCTTTTGATAAGTCGGGTACAAAGAAACTGATGGCTAATTTTGCCAAATTAACAAAATGCAGCTCTTAAACATTTATTGAATTTTGAGGTATTGATTATTTGTTCCGAAAATGGTATAATCACCTTAGTAATTGCTTAACAATTAATCGGCGGTTACTTGCAGAAAATAAAATCGAGGTGATTATCATGACAAAAACAGTAAACAAATTTCTATCCGTTCTTCTTGCGATTGCTATGATCTTCAGCTTATCCGTAATCGGATTTGCAGCCGATGAAACATTCGGATTGAAGTCGGGCAGTGCGGTGGCGGCTTCCGGCAGCTTCAAAGATAAGTATGTCGCTAATTTGAAAATTACTGTTAAGTCAAACAACGCTCTGATTGCGGCGGATGATTTCTCCGTTAATATCAAGGGCACGGACGGACAAAATAAGACATTCAAATCATCGGATGCAAAGATTGAAATTAATGAAAAGACGGCGGTTATAACCGTTGCGTATGAGTCGGTTATGCAGCACGAGGCGGAGTATACCGTTACTGTTGCGGCGGGTTCCTTCAAGGACTCCGACGGAAAGCTCAGCAAGAGCTATTCGTTCTCAACGACGGGAAATCTTATTCTCGAAAAGCTCAACGGCAACAGACCGTCAACAACGATGCAGAAGTTTATCAAGTGGCTTTCAAGCTGGAAATATGCTGACATTATAAAGCCGCTAATTGACCTGCTTAAGTGGTTCGACAATCTTTAATATCAAAGATTTATGCCTCTCCTTAAATAATCAAGGAGAGGCATTTTGCCGGACTTTCACGGTTATCCGCCTCGGGTAAAGGTTGGCAGAAACTAATCAAGGTTTCCCCTTGAGGGGAAGCTGTCGCATAAGCGACTGATGAGGTGGAAAGCATCAAGGCTGATGTTGCCAAAACAAAGAGATGAAAATTTGCCGCCTCATTCGAGCTGCGCAATCCGCCGCCCACCTGTCTCTCTGCGGCTCGGTCACGCCACGGCTCTGACAGTCCACCGGACTGTCATTCACTTCAACACTGCGCTACCCTCAAGAGGAAGGCTGATAAAATGACAGCAAAAACTTTATTGGCGTTCCTTTAGACCCAAGGTAAGATGAAGTCTATCGGCTGTCAGCGAGGCTGTCTGATGGGTTCTTTTCAGAGCGAAATAACATTAAAACACAGGATGAAACTATGAAAAAAATTGACTATGCTATTTTTGATATGGACGGCACGCTGCTCGACTCAATGCATATATGGGATACTGCGTCGGGCGCTTTCCTTATGATGAGGGGCATTGTGCCGAAGGAATTTGATCTTTTCCGCAAGCAGGGCTACAAAGCGGGTATAAGCTATATGATTGACGAGTATAAGCTCAATATGAGCTTTGACGAGGTGCTCGACGGCTTGCAGGAGATTTTGTGGTTCTACTATTCAAACATTGCTCCGATTAAGGACGGAGTAAAGGATTTCTTGCAATCGCTCAAGGATAACGGCGTTAAGATGATTGTCGCCACTGCAACCGAGAGCAGAATGGCAAAAAAGGCGCTTGAGCGCAACGGAATACTCGGCTATTTTGAGGACGTTATCTCAATGCACGAGATCGGTATACACAAAAATGACCCGGCGGCGTTTGAATATGTGAAGAACGCAATGCACGCCAAGGGCGTCGGCTATGTTTTTGAGGACGCTCTCTACGCAATCGAAACAGCCAAATCGGCAGGCTATAAGGTCATAGGTATTGAGGATTATTCCAATGAGGACGACAGGGACGAAATAAAGAAAAACGTCGATTTCTACGCCGAGAATTATGAACAGGTGAAAAAATATTTTGAGCTGTGATGCTCTGCCGAATTTTTGAATAACATATAAAAAATCCCCCGCCGAGGCAGGGGATTAACTTTATTCTAATATAATCGAAATGATTACATCATACTTGCAACTTCTGCTGCAAAGTCATCGTTTCTCTTCTCGATTCCTTCGCCCTTTTCAAAGCGAACAAACTGAGCGATCTCAATTGATCCGCCTAAAGCCTTCGCCGTATCAGCAGTATACTGCGCAACACTCTTCTCGTTGTCTTTCACAAACTGCTGATCGACCAAGCAGACCTCTTTAAAGAACTTTTTAATTCTTCCTGCAACCATCTTCTCCGCAATATTGGCCGGTTTGCCCTCATTCATCGCCTGAAC
>USJJ01000273.1 GCA_900554995.1 uncultured Ruminococcus sp.
AAATGCCCGATCTTGAAACAAAAGACAACGATTTCTTCTTTATGAAGAGAAATTCGGGTATGTCGGTTGTCAATACGATATCCGAGTTATGCTCTCTCAGACTTCCGAAAGCATATGATTTTGATCCGATCAATGATATTCAGGTTCTTTGCCCGTCGAGAAAGGGCGAATGCGGAAGCGTTAATCTTAACAGAGTCTTACAGGCTGTTCTGAATCCTCCGTCACGGGACAAGCGTGAGGTCACCGTTGCGGGACGAACACTCCGTGAGGGCGACAAGGTTATGCAGATAAAGAATAATTACGATATAATCTGGCAAAAGGGGAATGAAGAGGGCAGCGGAATTTTTAACGGAGACATCGGAATCATTGAAAAAATTGATAATATATCGTCCGCTTTCTCCGTAAATTTTGAGGACAGAAACGCTGTTTATTCCTTTGAAAATGCAAATGAAATTGAGCACGCTTACGCCTGCACCGTCCATAAAAGTCAGGGTAACGAGTTCAAGGCGGTTGTAATGCCCGTTTTCGGTGTTGTACCGAATCTTTGTTACAGAAATCTTTTATATACTGCCGTCACACGTGCCAAGAGTATTATGGTGCTGGTCGGTTCGGATGAGGTTGTTTACAATATGACTATGAACAACAGCCGAACAAAGAGATATACGGCATTGAAGCATTTCCTTACCGAGGAGAACGATGAAAATGAAAATCTCATTTAAGGATTTCGCAACATATTTCTTTTCGCTTTTCTTCCCAAACAGGTGTATATTTTGCGACAGGCTGATTGATCCGTTTGAAGATTATTGTGACGAATGTGAAAACACAGTTCATTTTATTAGTGGTGAAATTTGTCAACGCTGCGGAATGGAGAAAGCCGATTGCAACTGTAAAAGCAAGCGTTCGATCGGTTATGATGCCGTTGCGGCGCCGCTTTATTATGATGGCGATGTGAAATCCTGCATCAGGCGCTATAAATTCAAAGACAGGCGGAATATGTCAAAGGCTCTGGCAAAACTAATGTATGGAACCTTAAAAGAACGCTTTGCGGACATTGATTTTGATTATGTAACATATATTCCGATGTTCCCTAAGAAAGAGCGGGCGAGGGGATTCAATCAAAGCCGACTTCTTGCACGTGAAATTTCTGAGCTCAGCGGTATTCCGTTCGGCGACAATATGCTTATCAAGCTGTATGACACCGATAATCAACACGACTGCACGGGACTTGAAAGAACAGGAAATCTGATCGGTGTATTTGATTTTTCGGGAAATTATGATGTGAAAGACAAGACGGTTCTTTTGATTGACGATGTCAAGACATCGGGCGCAACGCTCAAAGAATGCGGAAAAATGTTATATTTAAATGACGCAAATAGTGTAATTTGCTTGACGGCGGCTATAAGAAATAGTAAAATAGAATCACAAAAATAAAAGGGGAGATTCTTATGAAAAATGGAATGAAAGTTTTAATTGCGGTTATCGCCGCGGTTGTTGTAATTATAGGAATTTTTGCAGGCGGATACAATTCGCTTGTAAAGGCGCAGACTGCCGTTGAAACAAAACAGGCTGATATTCAGACCCAGCTCCAGCGCCGCGCCGATCTTATTCCCAATTTTGTTTCAACCGTAAAGGGATATTCAAAGTATGAGCAGGAAACGTTTACTGCCGTAACAGAGGCAAGAGCAAAGGTTTCCAAGGCGTCGGATGCACAGTCGCTTTCGCAGGCAAATGATGAGCTTGATAAGGCAATCTCCGTGTGGGTAAATGCCGTTACGGAGGCTTATCCCGATCTCAAGGCTAATCAGAATTATATTGCTCTCCAGGATGAGCTTGCGGGAACCGAAAACAGAATTGCCGTTGCACGCAAGGATTACAACGAGGCGGTTCAGAGCTATAACACAATGATAAAGACTTTTCCGAAGAACATTCTTGCAGGTATGTTCGGTTTTGAAAAGGCCGATTTTTTCACAGCAAGCGAAAGTTCACAGACAGTTCCGAATGTGGAGTTTTAATTTATGAAAAAGATTTATACGGTTTTTGCCGCATTAGCTGTTTTTTTAGTCCTTTTCAGCAATGTCGCAATTGCGGCTGATCTTCCGAAACCGACGAAAAACTTTTTCGTCAATGACTTTGCAAATGTAATTTCAAATGCCGATGAGGAAAAGATGCAGCAACAGGGCGAGGCGCTTTTTAAAGAGTGCGGAGCGCAGGTTGTTGTCGTTACCGTAAAAAGCCTTAACGGAGAGGATCTCGAAAGCTATTCGCTCAATCTTGCTCGCTCATGGAGAATCGGTTCGGACAAAAATGACGACGGAATTTTACTTCTGCTTGCTGTTGATGAACGTAAGGTAAGGATTGAAGTCGGATACGGACTTGAGGGTGCCTTGCCGGACAGTAAGACCGGCAGAATCCTCGACACATACGGCGTTGACCGTTTTAAAAAAAATGATTTTT
>USJJ01000274.1 GCA_900554995.1 uncultured Ruminococcus sp.
TGCGGATTTTCTCAGGGGACATAAAATTGAGTCAGGAGAAAAATTTGAATAAGGTGATAAAATGATCTATTCTTTCAGCGAATATCTTCGCTACTTGATCTTCGCCGCACCGGTGCTTATCTTTGCACTTTGGGCTCAGATCAGAGTTAAAACAACATATTCAAAATATTCTAAAATCAGAAATTCAAGAGGCTTGACGGGCGCTGCGGCAGCTCAGTTGATCCTTAATCATTACGGCATAACCGATGTTATCATTCAGCCGTGCCGAGGTGAGCTGACGGATAATTATTCTCCGAACGAAAAGGTGATCCGACTTTCCGAAAAGGTGTATAATTCAACCTCGGTTGCCGCTGTCGGTATTGCCTGTCACGAGGCAGGTCACGCTGCTCAGCACGCAGAGGACTATCTTCCGAATAAGATCCGAACCGCTCTTGTCCCGGTTACGAATTTCGGCTCGAGATTCGGACTTATTATAGCTTTTGCGGGATATTTTATGGCTTATCTGTCAAATTCTCCGATCGGATATTACGTTATAATTTTCGGACTTCTTCTCTACGGACTTGTTGCGCTTTTCCAGCTTGTAACATTGCCCGTTGAGTTCAATGCAAGCCGACGTGCGCTCAGTGTCATTGATGAAACGGGTATTCTTGCGGGCGACGAGTACAAGGCAGCGAAAAGCGTTCTTACGGCTGCGGCCTTGACATATGTTGCGGCACTTGCTACTGCTATCGTTAACCTGCTTTATTATGCGTCGAGACTTCTCGGAAATTCACGAAGAAATTAAAAGGACAATTTTATGAAATCAGCCAGACAAACAGCTTTTGAAATACTCAACAGAATACAACGGGACAATTCATATTCTAATCTTGCGCTCGATTCTGCGCTCGACAGGGCTGATATAGATATCAAAGACAAAAGATTTGTTTCCGCACTTGTTTACGGCGTTACGGAAAGGCGTATAACGATTGATTATAACCTCAGTCTTTATCTTTCCCAGCCGTTGAAAAAGCTCAAGCCCGAGGCGTTGACTTCACTCAGAATCGGAGCATATCAGATTCTTTTTTTGGATAAAGTTCCCGATTCCGCCGCCGTTAATGAAAGCGTCAAGCTCGTCAAAAAAAACGGTGCGGCTTTTGCCTCCGGACTTGTCAATGCTGTGCTTCATAAAATTGCAAAAAACGGGATCAAAACCGACGGAAGTATGAGTGTCCGATATTCCGCTCCCGAATGGCTCTGCAAAATGTGGAGTGACAGCTACGGCAGGACAAACGCCGAAAAAATTCTTGAATCCTCATTCGGTTCGGTTGAGACTGTTATTAAGGTAAATACTTTAAAAACAAATTCCGACGAGCTTATCAAACGGCTTGCCGAAGAAGGCTTTGAATGTGTAAAAAATGAATCGGTCGAAAATGCCCTTACCGTTAAGAACGGGGGAGCGATACATAAAACCGACGCTTACCGTAGAGGCCTTTTTCACGTTCAGGACACTGCGTCCCAGTTTTGCTGCAAGGCACTCGGAGCAGCTAACGATGACACGGTGATTGATATCTGTGCCGCACCCGGAGGCAAGAGCTTTACGATAGCGGAAAATATGAATAATACAGGAAAAATCATTTCCTGCGACATATATAATCAAAGACTTAAACTTATAAAGGACGGTGCCGAACGACTCGGTCTTACGGATATCGTAACCGCCGAAAACGACGGCTCGGCATTCAATCCGAATTTTCCTCAGGCAGACAGAATTCTCTGTGATGTGCCTTGCTCCGGTCTCGGCGTTATACGCAAAAAGCCCGAGATTCGGTTCAAAAAAAGTGAGGAAGTTGACAAATTAAAAGATTTGCAGTATTCTATACTGTGTGTTTCAAGCCAATACCTTAAAGTCGGCGGAACATTGGTCTATTCGACCTGCTCGTTAAATCCCGATGAAAACGAAAAAATCATCGGAAAATTCTTAGCCGAGCACGATGATTTTGAAAGTGTTCGGGTTCTGCCCGAATTAAAGCGTTACGGCGATGACACCGATTATATAACGCTGATGCCGCATATTCACGGCTGTGACGGATTCTTTATCTCGTGCGTTAAACGTGTTAAGTAAGGATGTGTTCGTTTGTCCCAAGGCGACATTAAATCAATGACATTGCCCGAGGTTCAGGAGATTATTTCCGAACTCGGACAGCCGAAGTTCAGAGCAAAGCAGATTTATGATTGGCTATACAAAAATGTGACCGATTTTGACAATATGCGTAACATTCCTGCCGATTTAAAGGCTTTTTTGAAATCAAGTAGTTACATTTCTGTTGCAAATATTGAAAAAAAACTTGTTTCAAGGTATGATAAAACAGTCAAGTACCTTTTTTCGTTTAATGACGGCGAATGCGTAGAGTCTGTTGTAATGAGTTACAAGCACGGATATTCAATCTGTATCTCAACACAGGTTGGCTGT
>USJJ01000275.1 GCA_900554995.1 uncultured Ruminococcus sp.
TGCCAAGAAGCACAGGGAAAAGGTTAAATTCAATGCCTTGCAGATTGTTCTGATGTGCGTAGTCGGTGTTGCGCTTCTTTGGTGCATTATATTTACGACAGATCACACAATTGCCGCTCAGGGCTACTCCCCTGTTTTTTGCGTGCAGACTCAGTCATATGAGGACGGCAGTGCAAGCTACAAGGGACTCGGCTACAAGATTCAGTTCCGATTTGATTCGGGCGACAACCTCACTCAGAAATGTGTTCCTATATGGAAGGACGGCCCTAATGACATCGCCGACAAGCAGCAGAGCGGCGCATCATTTCAGTAATTTAAAAAGCTAAACGGACGGCAAAACCGTCCGTTTTTCTGTCTGCAAAAACAAACGGCACCGAGACAGCCTTTTTGACTGTCCCGATGCCGTTTTGCTTACCGATCCTAATCGGCTTGACGATTATTCAATTTCAATTGAGGAGCTTGAAGGAAGTTTCTTCGTATCCGCCTTCGGAACCTCAAGAGTAAGAACACCCGACTCATATTTTGCCTTTACATCCTCAGCCTTTACATCGCCGATATAGAAGCTACGTGAGCAGGCACCGGCATAACGTTCTCTGCGGATTATACGACCTTTCTTGTCGTTCTCATCCTTATCAAGACCTTTAGAAGCCTTGATTGTAAGATAACCGTCGCTTACGTCAACGTTTATCTCATCCTTCTTGAATCCCGGCAAGTCAATTGCCAACTCATAACCGTTGTCCTTTTCATGGATATCGGTTTTCATCATATTCTTTGCGTGCTTACCGTATAACGGATTGTGGGCACCGAAGAATTCGTGATCAAACGGATCACTGAAGAAATCATCAAACATATTTTCACTAAAAATACTCGGTAACATAATCAAAACCTCCGTTATAATTAAAGTTTATATGAAGCTCAGCGACTCAACGCCGCCAAACAGGATATACATTTTTTTGTTTCTTTTTTCTCTTTTCTCCGAATCCCTTTTCTCTTTCACTTTCTCTCTTTTCTTTTTACAACTATATTGTACTCATTTTTATTGCATTTTCAATAATACGGGAGTATAATAATCTCAAACCATATTGTGCTGTCAGCACAACTGTATACGGAGGTAAAAAATTATGCCGACAGATGATAAACTTTCCATACTTGTATCCGACTTTTTTGACCGTGACGATATCGACCGGCTCGTTAAGGACACAGGAAAGATTCTTAACTGTCCGTTGATGGTAATTGATGATACCTTTCACGTTGCGGCTCATTATTCTCCCGACGGCTTCACCGACAGTCTTTTTGACTCTGCAATTAAACACGGAGAAATAACCTATGAGGTCGGAACGCTTATCAGCGAGAGCGACAGCCTTACAGGCGGATTTGCCGACTACGTTGAACCGGTTGAAAGCCCGTATATGCGTAGATTTGCTCCCCTCATATGCGGCGGAATCCGTCTCGGCTATTTGATTTGCGTTGACATTGATAACAGCCTGCGCAGCGTACCATCGGAGACCTTTCGTCAAATAGAAAAAATACTGGCAAAACAACTGTTTGTTGAAGCGGGAAAAAACGATCTGCCCTTTGAAACAGCAGAGGAAATTCTCAGTCATCTTTTGGATGGAGGATTTCAATCGCAATCATATTTTAAACTTCAAGCATCTTCGACCTACCTTGCTGATTTTCATCCCGTTGCTTTCGCACTGATTGACTTGGTCGCTTATCACTCGCAATACATTGAAAAAAGTTTTCTGAAAGACGAATTAACCTACCGATTTTACGGATCCCATCCCTTTTTGCATAAAGGAAGGGTGTTTATGTTTTTACATAAGGGATATGACCGCAAGGCTCTTGACGATCTTGCGGAGAAATTTCATCTTAAAATTGTGATTTCAAATCAATTAAACGAACTTTATAATATTCCGACAATGTATAATTCGGTTCTTGAGGCTTTGGAAATGGTTGTCAACAAAAATGTCAAAAGCAGGAACGTGTTTTCTGTTTCTCAGCTTGCAATTCCGATTATGCTGAACAAAATACAAGAATATGATGAGCTGATTTCTCCCAAAATTATTTTGTTGGCAGATTATGACCGCAAAAAAGGAAGTCAGTTCTGCGAAACGCTGTATTATTATCTGACTTGTAACCGCTCGCTCAAGGACACCTGTGAGGCGCTTTTCACTCACCGCAACACCATTCTTTACCGCATACGAAAAATGAAAGAGGATTTTGAAATTCCGCTTGAAGATCCGTCCTCACATTTTAAACTTTTATTGCAAATTTCAATGATTCTGTATAAAAATAAAGGCCCTGAATTTTTCATCGGATAAAAATTCAAGGCAATCCTTCGCAAACATATTACAATCTTTTTTGCAAAAAGCCCTTGAAGCAATGTCATTACATTGTTTCAAGGGCTTTAGTTGGTGCCGGTGACCGGACTTGAACCGGTACGA
>USJJ01000276.1 GCA_900554995.1 uncultured Ruminococcus sp.
GTCGCCGTATGCTGCGTCAAGTGTGAGGTTTACGCAGTTGTTGTCAATAATATCTGCCGGCACATAGCCGTATTTGACATACGCTTCTGCACCCGTTCTGCCGAGATCGGGATGGTGCGAATCGCAGTTTGCGTGATGAATCATACCACGAAAAGCCGTTTCGAGCAGATCGCCGCCGATAATTCCCTTAACTGCGGCATCGGCAATAATCGCATCGAGCAGGGTGGAGGGCATACAGCCTCTCTCACCGATTGACGGCCACCTCGGCAGCCAGCCGCCCTCTTTGTAATCAACGATAAAGCCCTCGAGCATCTCGGCATATTCTTTCTTTGCAATCATTGCAAAAAGCGGAAATTCCGTTCTGTATGTGTCCCAAAAGCCGTTATCGGTGTATCTCACACCGTTTTTTGTGCTGCCGTCAAACGGGCAATAGTGGAGCTTGTTGCCGTCCCTGTCAATCTCGTATGCCTTGTGCGGAAAAAGCCCCGTTCTGTACATACAGGAATAGAATGTTTTCATCTGATTTTCGTCAACGGGATCAATTTCAATTCTTGAAAGATATTCATTCCAGATGTTTTCACCGTCGGTGCGCAGTTCGTCAAAGCTCTTTTTTTCGCAGTCACGGCGCATATTTTCAAGTGCCTGGTCAAAGCTGATATACGACGATGCAATATCGGCTTCAACCGATGTGTCACAGAGTGCGGCGTGAATAAACTCTCCGTCTTTTCTGTATGATTTTTCGGGATCCAGCCTTGACTTGAAACGGACAACAAGATAGGTTTTGAAGCCCTCGTGAAAGGCTCCTCTTGCACCGTCTGTTGTGCAGAGCAGGCAGTTGTTTTCAAAATCAAAATCAAAAGTATAATTGCCGAAAACGGGAAAAACCGTAAAATACGGAGTTCTGCCCTCGGGATAGGTGAGCCTTATTTTACAGCTTCGCTCGGCAGGTGCGAGCTCAAAATCGGTTCTTGAACGCAGAAACCGCAGCTTCATATACGCAGGCGTCATCACCGCATCCTCGGGACGGTAGCTCGACCACGCACTGCCGACGGAGTCCCTGATTTCACCGGTCTGCGGAGTGAAAAGGAATGTACCGTAGTCCGAGATCCACGGGCTCGGCTGATGAGTGAGCCTTATGCCCTCAAGACTGCGGTGAGTCGGGTTGTAGAACCAGCCTCCGTCATATTCGGTCTGTGCCGAATAGCCTGCCATTGCGAACGGGAGCTGAACAAGGGGCAGTGTATTTCCGTTTGAAAAACGCCTGACGGAATTTGTGCCCTGTTTTATGTTAACATATTTCAAATAATCCATGATTTTTCCTCCGAAATTATCGTGTTAAGTCATTGTATCATATCGCCTTTTCGAGTGCAAGACAAAAGCCTCAAATTACAGAGTTTTTTGTAATTTGAGGCTTTATAATTCTTTAATTATTCAATTGTGCCGGAGGTTGCCTTAAGATACATACTGTCGTCCGTAACAAGCTGAAAACGCTCGTCCTTATTCGTGTCGCTCCAGCCGTTTTTCGCCATGTAAATTTCGTCTTTCTCGGTGTCATAAATTCTTTCGAGACCGAGTGTCGCATCGCTCTGCTTTTGGCTGATTATATCCTGACTTGTGTTTCGCTTTTCCCATGAGTCCATAATTCCGTCGGAAATGCTGCTGAGCTCATTCCTGATTTGCATTGCGTTTGCCGTGCTCTCATTGCTTTGTTGGATTGCGCTGTTGACATAGCTCTGCGAATAATCAATCGAGCTGAGTGATTGGCAAAGAATATCCTTCCATTCAATAAGTGAGTTTTCTTCGCAGGTGATTGCCGCAATGTTATAAGCCATATAATATCCGGCGTCGATGCCGAATCCGCTTGCTGTGTTGCCGCTGAAATCAATTACGTCTGCCGTGAAAAGACCCTCTCCCTTGGTGCCGGCTGCATCGGTGAAAGTAGCACGGAGCAGGGCGGGATTGATCGCCTGTGATTTCATACTGCTGCTGCTCGCAAAGCGTTCAACGCTCTTGAACGACCCGAAGCTCGGAAAGTCGAAGCTTGAATAAGTTGGTTCATAAGTCTTGACAAGAGAGACATATGAATTAAAAATCTTAAAGAAGTTTTCCGTCGACGGAGAGGAGAGAACCGGTGCGTCAGCCATCATATTATAGTTTCCGCCGTACATTTGATATGACTGCCGATAATAATCCTTACCCGTCTCACTGTGAAGGAGCGGTTGAGCCTTGAGCAGGAAAAACACCTGATTTATGGGGTTCTTGGGGTCGGTTACACGGATTGCATGGAACATTCCGATTCCTCCGGCAGTAACAGACCAGCCCTCGGGAATTTTCATTGAAAAATCGGATGTTTTGTAGTCAACGAGCTTTGTCTGCTTCGCCTCTGACGGGGTGATTTTTACATCGCTGACCTTTGCCTCGGTCGTTGTA
>USJJ01000277.1 GCA_900554995.1 uncultured Ruminococcus sp.
GAGTTTGGATTGTTGAACGAATAGTTCAGCCTAATCTTTCCCACGGTGCGGTCGCCTGCCTTTCGGTTCTTTTCTTTGATAATACATACTATGCTCATGCCGTTTCGCTTAGCACAGTAAATTTTCATTCACCACTCCCTTTTATAAAATCAAAGACATCCCTTGCTCGCATTCCCCTTGTGTTGAATAGCAGGCAAAACAAATCGGGGATATTTTTCTGCCGAGGATTTTTTCGGCGGTACTCAGTTCCTTTACGGGGTGTGGCTCAAAATCACTCTCGGGCGACGCTATGGATAACAAATCGCCGAGCAATGAGATTAGCCCTGTTGTTACCGTCAGGCTCGCCTGTACTTTATGCGCAGGCGTTGCATAACTCATATACTCATCATAAAGTTCGCTGTTAACACCGCCGAGCGCAAAATACACTTCAAGGTTGTCTTTAAGCAATCGCTCGTCGAACAAACCTTTATCGCGGCAAATGTGATTGTCGGGCGTGGTGAAGGTGATATATTTATACTTATCCTCCCACTTGACCTTGTAGCCATGTTCACGCATACACGCAATAAATTCTTCCTTGGTATCGGAATTGCTTATCGCAAACAAAGCATATCGGCGCAGCATCTTTTTCCATTCCGGCCATTTGCCATAGCTGCATTTTTCTTCGGTAACGCTAAGACCGTATTCCCGACAAAGCTTATTGGAATACGCTTTCACCTGCAAAAGCCCGTCACGGCTTTGATGAAACTTTTTGCCGTTTTCGAAACTGACCGAATTCATAATCAGGTGATTGTGAATGTTTCCGGTGTTGCAGTGCGTCGCAACCAAAATTTGAAATCCCGGAAAGTACTCGGCAAATTTAAGTCCTATTTCATGCGCCGTTTCAGGTGTTAGGTTATCATTGGGTGAAAAGGATTGCACAATGTGATAGTAGCTTCTGCCGTCCTCTTTGCCGTACTTTTGCTTGATATAGCGAAATTCTTCAAGCGCCGTGTCGGGAGAGCAATAAATTCCGCTGATCAGTCTTTGCTCGGTTGCTTCTTTCCTTGTTACATAGGGAAAAATATTATTCATCGGGCAGCCCGAAGTAATAAATTTAACGATTGCCATATTGTTTTCAACTCCTTTCTTGTTTCGGTGAGATCCGTCGCGGTAACAAAGCCTGCGTTTACCGCACGGGTGATTTGATTTACATTATTGCCGATGCGCCTGAGCTCCTCGGCAATGCTGTCCGCACCGTTTATCACGGTGATAGGTTTTTCCAAGGCGCAATCCCTGAGATAGCAACTGACCAACTTGTATGAAGAGAGCGCCTTACGGACAATGATTTCTTTTTCTTCTGGTGTTACCCTGAATTTTAAAATTTCGGTTTTAACCACTGCCGTTTTGGTCCTTTCTAAAAAATAATAGGGGTATGGGCTTAGCCCGACCGCCTTTTATGCGGCCGCCGATGAGGTGGTCGTAACACAAAGGCGAAACTCGCAATAAACGCCCTACCGATAGTTGCTGCTGTAATCCATACGGCAGAAAAAGAAGAATGCAACAATGCAAAGGACTCCCATTGTCATCTACTTTTAACAATGCAGATGGGACACTCTGCAATGTTGCAATCTTTATTCGGGTATAGACCACGCCCAGCCTTTACCGATCTTTCGGGTTTTGATACCGTTAATGTTTTTCTTGGCTTCATTAACGGTGCGCTGTGAAATGTTTTTGTTAGCGGCGGTTCGGAATATTTCCTCTGCCGTAACTTCTTTTCCGTCTGCCAGTATACTGCGGATCAGTTCTTCCGCCACCGCTGTTTTGGTTTCAGCAGAGAAACCACAGAGCAATTCCTCTGCGGATATTTCACTGTAACCGTCAAGCCAATAAAAACCATCCTCATTACCGAGGTTGAAGGCGATGGATTTACCGAAGTTTGAAGATTTGAAAGATTATGCGGGAAACAAAAGAACCTCAAAACAGTACGGAAGTAAAGGGGCTGCAGCCGCTTTGTTGGCTAATATTTATGCTTGGCGGGCAGCTCTTGAGGATAAAAAAGAGTATTGGGAAGAAGCCGAGAAATATTGTACGATGATTATTGAAAACGAGGTCGGAGCCTATGGTTTGGCTGCCGATCCTGAGGATGTGTGTAACCGGGTATTTAAAGGGGGAAGCGAGGAAAGTATTTTGGAAATATACAGGACTTTCACTACAGCGGGAGAATTCACTGAACGGGCCTATGTCGGGGAACAATTTGTCGGTTGGCCGGTAAGGACGGACATGTTCGTAAGTTTTTCCTATCCCGATGTGATTGAATTAAATAAAACAACAGTCAACGAACTGTACCCCGAAGGTGATTTGAGGAGATCGAGTTATTTCTACGGGATTGACTCCACGGAATTTCACGTGAAGGTATTTGAATATGATCCTGA
>USJJ01000278.1 GCA_900554995.1 uncultured Ruminococcus sp.
AAAATGTTATTGATTTCAACGGTGAATATGAAACCGCCAAAGGAAAATTCGGAGAACTTGCATATTATTCATATGACCGTGTTGAGGGCGATTACACAGTCAAAGCTAAGGTTGAATTGAACTCCGCAAAGCTTTACACAGACACGGGATATATGTGGATTGAATACACAAAGGATTTATACACAGAGGACGGAACTTTTTGGATGACAACCGAACCCGTAAAATCACGAATTACCGTAATCAATAAAGACGGTGAATGGACAGCGGTCAATATTCAGTCGGAACAGTAAGGCTTGTTTTAAATACACAGATGTGTTATACTCGGGTTAGAAACTGAAAGAGGCAGAGTTATGGTAAGAGAAATTGTACATGATTCTATGTTTTTACAGAGAAAGTCGGAGGACGCAACACAGGCAGATTTGCAGACTGCACAGGATTTGCTTGACACACTCAAGGCAAATAGCAAAACCTGCGTCGGAATGGCGGCAAACATGATAGGTGAGCGGAAAAGGATAATTTGCTTTACCGACGGAAAAGAATATGTGATGATGTTCAATCCCGAAATCATAAAGAAAACCGAGCCTTTTGAAACGGAGGAAGGCTGTCTTTCTCTGATCGGAGGACCGAGAAAATGCAAAAGGTACAGGAAGATAAAGGTGCGTTTTCAAAATGCACGGCTTGAAACGAGGCTGAGAACCTACACGGGATTCACAGCTCAGATAATTCAGCACGAGGTTGACCACTGTAACGGAATCCTGATATAAAAAAGACGGTTGCTTGCAAATGAACAAGTAACCGTCTTTTGAATTGCTTAAAGTCCGCTGTTGTCGTAGAGATAGCCCATCGGCTCAAAGTAATCTATTGATTCATTGCCGTCCTTGATTGTGAAAACATAGGTGCAGTCGCCTGCGTAATACATATTTTCTTCTCCGAACAGCGATGTGAAATATCGTGTGTTGTCGCACTCGGTTGTCATCGCAATGTATCGGCACTGCGGAATGAGGAGCTTCTCGGCTTTGACATTGTTATAGATATTTCTGTCGTCGTTGATAAGATGGTGGGCGCACTGAAGATATTTGCAGGAAAGATAGTCTTTTCCGTAGAGATTGATAAGAGCCTCTCCGTTCGTCTCTTCGGCATCGCCGAGGAAGATTACCGAGCAGTCGTCGAATACAATCTGAAAAATCGTCGAGGTTTCATTGACGCTGCGGTATGTATCGCCCTCTCCCGCGCGAGTGGAACGTGGGAGGATATCCTCGTGCGTTGAAAGCACTTCGATTCTTGCGTCGGGGAAACGAATTGTCTGACCTGTGTGGAACTTGAGATACTTTGCGTTCGGCGCATACTTTTTGATTCTGCTCCTGAGCTTGTCGGCGCAGGGGATACCGTACTCAAGCAGGGTCTTTGACGGGAAGTTGAACATCACACGCTCAACGTCGAGAACGTCATTCTCACGCTTGAGGAGCTTGATGAAAAAGTCCATATGATCGTCGTGATTATGGGTGCAGATATATGCTGAGACACGGATTTTTTCGCCCTTTTCTTTGCCTGTGAGATTCTCAAGACGTCGCATAAATTCATCGCAGGCGTCCTCGGTGGACTGCTCGATTTCGCCGCCGTCAATGATGATTACCGAATTGTCACGCATTCTCAGTGCATAAAGCATACCGCAGTCGCAGCTGTGAAAACGTATCATCTTGCCGTAATGAAGCGAGAACTGCATCAGCGCTGTATCACCACGCACATCATCGGAGGTATCGTTCATCTGAGCGAGCGGCGAGCTTGCGTTATCAATTATGATTCTTGCGAGCATTGTTTCGGCAGTATAGTATGTATAAATTATTTTATCTTCGTCGGCAAATTCCGAGAAAATATTGCCGTTCGTTTCACGGTGAAATGATTCCTTGTGCCCTGCCGCAGTGAGCGAGGCAAGAAAATCGCGGAACATTTTAGCGGTTACGTCGCCGAGAACGAGGATGTATGAATCATCCTCACCGCCGTTGAACTCGTTGTCCTGAGAAAGACCCGAGCCGCAGTTTATCGGTTCGCCCATCACTGTTCCGACAGTCGGAACGCCGAGAACGGAAATAAATTCATCAAGTGTCATATCAATTCTCCTATAAAGTGTTTCTGACAAAATTACAGAATTATTATATATCCTCGGCGGAGTTTGTGTCAATGATTTTATTGATAAAGCCGATGAGCGGGAATATAACTTTTTTATAAAATGCCTCTTCGACAAATTTTTTGAAGTTTTAACTGTAAAATCAAAAAAAGTATTTACAAACTCGCAAAAATAAATTATAATTGGATTATAATCCTAAACCACAAGGAGGAGAACGAATGAAAAGAAGAATTTTGTGTGTTATTCTCACGCTTTGCTTATTTTTGAGCATTGCACCTGTCACGA
>USJJ01000279.1 GCA_900554995.1 uncultured Ruminococcus sp.
CAAAACACGAGAGCCACAGCTTTTTAAGGCTTTCGGTATCGGATTTTTCGGTTTTGCGAAATATCGTTTTCATCGTTTTTTCGGTTTTGCATTCCAGCGGTCGAGGATAATAACGGGATTGTATGAAAGTTTAGACTTTTTGAGTCCCTCAAGTCCCATATCTTCCTCACGGTTTATATACTCATGCTGCGTAAGAGTTTTGGCAAATTCGTTGTTAATTACGGCATAAACACCGTCATATTCACGAAGTGCCTTTTCAAAGTTGATGTCATACACCTTGGGTGAAATTTCACTTCCGAGTGTCATGGCAACAGGCTTTGAGTCAACATACAGTACAGCACCCTTGACATTGTATTCGTCTTTGAGGTCGCACATTTCCTTGATTGCCATAATTTCGCTTGAAGCTTCGGGATCGGTGTCATTTTCCGCACACCACAGTTTTGCAACCGTTAATGCATCGGGAATGTTTGAATCCGACAAAGTTTCAAAACGGGTATCGGTGTAGGTTCTGTAAAATTTTGAAATGTGGTTACGCTTTGCGTGAAACCTTTTGCCCGCAAGGGTTGCAAGGTCACGGGAAGTGTAGATGTAATCCTGATTTTCGGGTGAACGGACATAATCAAATTTGTCGGGAAACATTGTTTCAAGCATTGCACGATTGCCGTTTGTCAGCATAACAATTCGCAAATTGCCGTATCTCTCCTCGGCATCTTTGAAAACCTCTTCAAGCGCACCCTTTATATTTTTGCCTGTCGGCATACAGTAACCCCAGACGGACTCGTCGGGATTACAATACACCTTGACAATTGTATCATCATAAAAAGCAAATTTAATATTGTATTCGTTTCGCCAAAGATAAGCGTTCAAAAGGTTGGTATCGCAACCCATGCACTCATCATAATCGTAGTATTTTTTAAGTTCGTTTATGTCACTTTGCTCAATTTTTTTAAAGCTCAGCATAAATTTCAGCCGCTACCCTCTCTATCTCTTCCGATATTTTTTCTATACTCTTAATCTCTCCGTTTTCACAGCAATTAATAACCTTCCAGCCGCATTTTTTAGCGGCATAAACTGCACTTTTTCGACAGTCAAGAAGGAAACGGAGGTTTTTCTCATGCAAATCTTTCTTGCTGTTGTCACCGCCGTAGCGTTTTTCCATAAGCTTCTGCGAAACCTCGGGTTCAACATCAAGGTAGATCACAAGATCGGGTTTCGGAATCCCGAGCTTTTCGTATTCAAAATCGTTCAGCCAATCAATAAAGCTGTTCCACTCCTCTTTCGGGAGTTTGGACATCTGATAAATTATATTTGAAGTCACATAGCGGTCGCTTAAAATCACACCGCCGTTGTCACATTCCTTTTTCCAAAACTGAAGATAGCTTGCAACACGGTCAACCGCATAAAACGCACTCGCCGCATAGGCATTGACATCATCGGGCTTGTCGCCGAATTCGCCGTCAAGATACATCTTCACAGGAGCGGCGGCAGGACTTTCATAATTCGGAAATTCAAGCTTTGTGACCTTTTTGCCGAGAGCGGAAAATTTTTCGCACAAAATCTTTGTCTGCGTAGCTTTTCCGCTGCCGTCAAGTCCCTCAATAACAATAATTTTGCTTTTCATATATATACCTTACTTTTCTCTGCCGTATTTCTGACGCATTTCCTTTTGCTTTCCGCAACACATATTGCCCTCGGGGCATGGTCCGAACAGGCATGACGGGCCGCAGTTTTTGAAAAGGTGCGGAGCAACCTCAAGACATTGCAAAAGCATCTGTTCGGCAACCTCACGAATTTCCCACTGTGCTCTGTTGCAGCAACGGTGTGCAAAAAAGTTCTGCAAGCTTCTTGCATTGAAAGTGCAGACAATTTTTGTTGTCGATGCATTCGGAAGAATAAATCTTGCGTCCTCGTTGGCTTTCTTGATGAAAGCATTGCAGGATTTTTTGTCGTCAGCCTTGTAGGCGTTGATAATTTCTTCATCCGTTCCGCTGTATTTATCGGGACATTTCTCGTTGATGTAACCGACAGCAAGTGCATCTCTGATTTCCTTGTAAGCGTCAGCCTCAACCTTGAGAGCCTTTTCATAAGCGGCAAGAGCCTTTTCGTTCTTTGCAATCTCGGGCGGAGTTACAAAGTCAAACCTTGTGCCGTCAACATATCGCTGTGACTGCTGACTGTAGGATGCAATTCTGTGGCGGACAAGCTGGTGTGAGCAGGCTCTTGAAATGCCTTCAATGCCGAATGTAAAATATGCGTGTTCAGTCGGACTTGCATGGCCGAGGCTTGCAAGCATATCAATAAATGAGGAAGTTTTTTCCTCGTCAAGACCTTCTCTTATATCTTCAATCCCTGACGGTGAATAACAAAGCTTTGCCGCCATTGCAACCGTCTGTTCAGG
>USJJ01000280.1 GCA_900554995.1 uncultured Ruminococcus sp.
AAGGGATTGCCGCAAAAGACAGCGGAGATCCTCGGCGCTGTTCTGTCACTGCCTTTTATCGGCAATTGGCTTGCTATTGTCGTCTTTGCAAAGGTGAGCGTAAATTACGGAGGCTTAGCAGATTTCTATTATATTTTTTCACTTGCCGCATTTGTCCTGACGGATATAATTCTTTTGCTCAGGGCAGCAGACGTTTTTAAGAGACCATATCCTCTTTCGTGGCTGTCATTGGCGCTCGGGATTGCAAACGTAATTTTTACTGTCGTATATTTTGCAATATCGGGTGTTGCCAAAAGCTTAGCGGTAGCCATAATTGCCGCGCAGGCGCTTCTGCCCGAATACATGGCTTTCCATATACTTATGACGGACTACGAAAAAGAAAAAGATATGATAAAAAACAGATAACAGTGAGGCTAAAGGCAATATCGCACAATTGAGGTGCGTAAATTGCACAGCATGACGAAAATAGATTTAAGCAAGGCATACGCCTCGATTTTTGCGGCATTGCCTTGATAATATAACTCAGTGAGGAGTTTTAAAAATATGGCACTTATAACCAAGGCAATCAAGGGAACGCAGGATGTTCTTCCCTCCGAGAGCCACAAAAACCAGTTTATCGAAAGCACATTGCTCAATATTGCAAAGGATTTCGGATTCAGAGAGATCCGCACCCCTGTTTTTGAGCATACGGAGCTTTTCACACGTTCTGTCGGAGACACAACGGACGTTGTTCAGAAAGAAATGTACACATTTAACGATAAGGGCGGCCGTTCGATTACCCTCAGACCCGAGGGAACGGCAGGTGCAGCAAGAGCTTTCCTTGAGCACGGGCTTCAGAACGAGCCTATGCCGCAGAAGGTCAGCTATGTAACCTCGTGCTACCGTTATGAAAAGCCGCAGGCAGGCAGGCTGCGTGAATTTCACCAGTTCGGTGTTGAGTGCTACGGTACAGCTTCTCCTGCCGCAGACGCAGAGGTTATCTCGCTCGGCAATGAAATTTTCGGATTCCTCGGAATTGACAGAATCAGTCTTGAGATAAATTCAATCGGTTGTCCGACCTGTCGCAAGAAGTATCAGGAAGCTCTGAAGGCATATTTTGAGTCCCGTAAGGACGAGCTTTGCGACACATGCCGTGAAAGACTTGAAAGAAATCCGATGAGAATTCTCGACTGCAAAAGCCCGATTTGTCACGAAATCGGACAGGACGCACCGATAATACTTGACTATCTCTGTGACGAATGCCACGATCACTTTGAAAAGGTTAAAATGTACCTTGAAGCGATGAACATTTCATATACTGTCAATCCGCACATCGTAAGAGGTCTTGATTATTATACACGTACGGTATTTGAGTTCGTGACCGACGCACTCGGCGCACAGAGTGCAGTTTGTGCCGGCGGACGCTATGACGGACTTGTTGAAGAAATCGGCGGTCCTCACGTTCCGGCGCTTGGCTTTGCACTCGGACTTGAAAGAATTCTTCTCCTTCTTGAGGCGCAGGGAATCGCACTTCCGGCGGCAGATGTTCCGGAGATTTACATCGGCAGTATCGGTGATGAGGCTCTTACCAAGGCGGCGGCTCTTGCGCTTGAGCTTCGTCAATCGGGTATCGGTGCTCAGTTTGACGTTGTCGGACGCTCGGTAAAGGCTCAGATGAAGTTTGCCGATAAGATAGGAGCAAGATTCACAACGGTTATCGGCGATGATGATATTGCCGCCGGAATTGCGAAGGTCAAGAATATGGAAAGCGGCGAAACAAAGGAGATTTCTCTTGACAGCTTTTCCGATGATTTTATGGAATATTCACTTCAATCGGCAGCCATGAAGCTTCAAGGCACTGCCGCTGAGGATATGGATAGTATAGATTTAAGCAAATTTTTAGGAGGCTTAATATAATGGACTTTATGACAGGCTTAAAGCGTACCGATTATTGCGGCGATCTCAGAATCGGCGATGTCGGCAAGGAGGTTGTCGTTGCAGGCTGGGTACAGCGTCAGCGTGACCTCGGCGCACTTATTTTTATCGACTTGCGTGACAGAACAGGTATTGTTCAGCTCGCATTCGGCGAGAACACAGACAAGGAAATCTTTGACAAGGCTTTTTCGGCAAGAAGCGAATTTGTTCTCATGGCAAAGGGTGTTGTCCGTGAGCGTTCTTCAAAGAACATGGAAGACTGTTCCAGTTCGGAGATTATTACAGACTGACTTCACCATTTGAAATCACCTGGTCCGATCATCTTTTCCCAGATCAGGGTCGGTTATAATGGAAAGAAATTCAAGATTTATAAATTCCGAAGTATGTATCCAGACGCAGAAGAACGAAAAGAAGAACTTATCAATGAAAACCGTATTGATGATGGACATATGTTTAAAATGGAATTCGATCCTCGTGTC
>USJJ01000281.1 GCA_900554995.1 uncultured Ruminococcus sp.
CACAGACTCAACGCTGTCCTGGATGCTTTCAACGGAAATCTTATCGTTCTTTATCTTCTGCTCAAAGTCCGCAGTAACCTTAAGTGCAAGAAAGTCAACGGTGTCGGAATTATACTGCTTCTGACAGGCGTCAAATGCCTTGGTTATGGCGTCTCTGATCTTGTGAAGGTCAAAGCCTACGACTTTGCCGTCACGTTTAACAACATTATACATATCCTCAATCTCCTTTTATTTTTTACTGTTACGATCGCTATTTTACCATTATATTGTGGCTGTGTCAATAGTTTTTTACAATATCTTGTGTTTTATTTGTAATATATTGTGTCAGATTCCTCTTATCTCGGTTGTCGGTACAAAATCTGCCGCCGCCGAACGCATTCTGAGCATAGTCTCCTTATCAACTCCGCTTACGCTTTCGTCAATGAGGTTGCCCGAATCAACGAAGTTCTGCAAAAAATATCTTTTTGCGCCGCTGATCCACTGCGCCGCTTTGCGAATACCGTCAACAGTGTGGAACTCTCTGACAACAGTTGTCCTAAATTCATAGTCAACAGTACCGCTTTTGAGAAAATCAACGCTTTTTTCAATTTTAGAGAGATCATATTCTTTGACCCCGATCGTCTCGGCATATTTTTCTTTGCAATTTTTGATATCCATTGCAACATATTCGACAAGGCCGTCCGAAACAATTCTTTCAAGCCGATCGGGATAGCTGCCATTGGTATCGAGCTTGACTTGATATCCGAGCTTTCTAATCTCCTTGATAAAATCGGGAATATCCGGATTCATCAGCGGTTCACCGCCGGTTATCGCAACCCCGTCAAGAAGCCCCGATCTTTTTTTCAAAAAATCCAACACTTCATCGGCTGTGTAATCCGGATTTTCCGGGAGCTCGGTTACAAGAAGTGCATTATGGCAAAACGGACAGCGGAAATTACAGCCGCCCGTGAAAACCGTACAGGCAACTTTTCCCGGGAAATCCAGCAAGGTCATTTTTTGAAGTCCGTCAATACGCATTATAGCACCTCCCAAACAGACTTGATTTTTTCGTTCCGAAGTATTTTAACACACCGCAACTTTCTTTACAACCAAAATCACATAAAAATATATACAAACTTTCACTTCCCTTTTTGCACAAAATATAGTATAATGTTAAAAAGCAAGACACAAGGGAGTGAAATAATGGATAAAGAACAAATGGATTTCACGGACTACACCGATCCGATATGTCCTTTCTGCACTGATCAGTTTAAAAAGCAACCGCCGGTACACCCTATACCGATCTCGAGGATTCTTGAAAAGCTGGATGAGCACCTTGGCAGGAACGATTATGATTCCGCAGAAAAGCATCTTCTTTACTGGCTCAGAGAAGCCGAGGACGGAAGAGACAAGCACGGAATGTTAACGATTGAAAACGAGCTTATGGGGCTTTACCGTAAAACAAACCGTAAGGAAAAGGCTCTTGAAAGCGTAAAAAAAGCATTATCCCTAATTGACGAATTAAAGCTCGGCACCGCCGTTGTCGCAGGTACAACTTTGACAAATGCCGCAACTGTTTACAAGGCTTTTGCGATGCCCGAGGATTCAATAGAGCTTTTTGAGAAAGCAAAAGCTATATACGAAAAGGAGTTAGCGCCCGATGATTCCCGTCTCGGCGGACTATACAACAATCTCGGTTTGACCTTAACCGACCTCAAACGGTTTAATGAAGCAAAAGTATACTATAATAAAGCAATTGACGTGATGAAGCAAAACAGATACGGAGAGCTTGAAATTGCGATAACCTATCTGAACCTTGCCGATCTCGCAACCGCACAGCTCGGAGCTGAGGAAAGCGAAATGATCGTTGACAAATACATAGAAAAAGCATATGAGCTTTTGAATAAGGATTATTTACCAAGAAACGGTTATTATGCCTTTGTCTGTGAAAAATGTGCACCGATTTTCGGATACTACGGAAGATTTCTTTATAATAAGGAGTTAAGCGACAGAGCGAGGGAAATATATGAGAGGAATTGAAATTTCAAGGGCATACTTTGAAGAATACGGAAAGCCGATGCTTGAAGAGCATTTTGCCGACATTCTCCCATTTTTATGCGTAGGTCTTGTGGGAAGCGGATCCGAGTGCTACGGCTTTGACGATGAAATATCCCGTGATCACGACTTTGAACCGGGGTTTTGCATCTTTATTCCCGATGAAAATATTGTTGACCGCAGAACCGAGTTTTTGCTCGAAAGAGCATATGCGAAGCTCCCTAAAGAGTTTATGGAACTCAAAAGAAGCCTTGTCTCCCCTGTCGGCGGCAGGAGAAACGGCGTAATCAGAATCTCGGATTTTTATAAGGATAAGATTGGCAAAGAGGACGGCAATCTTGATATTTATGAT
>USJJ01000282.1 GCA_900554995.1 uncultured Ruminococcus sp.
TACAAAAAAAGCTTTGCGCCTGTTATAAGTCACCTTTTCGGCTCAATTACGGGCTGCGTTATAATGTTCACAAACAGCGCATACCTTAAAATCGTCAATTCAAACGACAGTTACAGAACCATGGAAACATCATCCGAGGGAATGACAGCACGCATAAAAGAGAACCTTTTGAAGGTAATCAGCAAGGAATTGGCTCTCAACAATGTTGTCATCAATATCTTTATTGCATTGGTATGCTTCGCTCTCGCCGTAAAATTTATCAAAGAAAACAAAAATGCGAGTGCAGGCAGAAAATTTTTTATTTGGTTGAATCTTTTTATAATTATCTCGTATACTTCATATTCGATAGCCGTCAAGCTTTACCAAGGCTGGAACATTGTTCTTAACTATACAAATATTTTTAACAGCCTTTTTGTTGTGCTTTTCGGAATTGCACTTTTCGTTTTCAGCCTAATATGCGTTACCGATACCGCAGTTAAGCTCAGACTTTCATTTTACATTCTCAGCATTGCTGTATTGACCGCTCCGCTCTTTGTTGTGACTCCCATCGGAAGCAGATGCTTCTTCTGCAGCAGTATGTTTTTTGTGCTCTTTATTTGCGAGGCCTTCGGCTATGTCTTTGATTCCGAAAATTCGCTCATTAAAAACGGAACATTTGCAAAAGCTCTTACATCTGTTTGCCTTTGCTTAGCAATGTTTTACATCAGCGTATTCGGTTATATATTTATATCGGACGGACGCCGAAACCGTTATGTCCGTGAGCAGATTGAATCCGGCAAAACAACCGTTGAAGTGCCCGAACTTCCGTATAAGGGATATCTTTGGAATTCCACACCCGATCCCGACACTGTGTGGTGCGAGCGTTACAAGGATTTTCACGGAATAGACCAAGGCATAGAATTCAAAATAATCAGCTATAGCACTTGGCGAAAATCAGTAAAATAAGAGTTAATCCCGAACGTTCATTACCGAGCGTTCGGGATTTTTTCAATTCAATATTCCGAGACTGACAGACAGTGCCCTGTTCACCCTTGTCATATCCCTTTCGCCGAGGTTTCCCATTCGCTCCTTAAGTCTCTGCTTATCTATCGTCCTTACCTGCTCGAGCAAAACTATGGAATCCTTGGAGAGACCGCAGTCCCGGGCATCCACCTGGATGTGGGTCGGCAGCTCCGTCTTAAACCGTTGACTTGTTATTGCGGCGGCGATAACCGTCGGGCTGAACTTGTTGCCGACATCATTCTGTACGATCAGAACCGGACGCATACCGCCCTGTTCAGAGCCTACGACCGGGCTGAGATCCGCATAATAAATATCTCCCCGTTTTATTGTCATTTTTATCACTCTCCGAGATTTTGATTGTCATAATTATATTTGCCAATCATTTGACGGAATAATCATCTTTTTCGGGGATCAAAAATGATATCCGGCAATATTATTATATTCGGCAAAATTAATTGCGTTAATTTTCATAAAGCAAGGTTGAGACGGTTGACGGTATGATGTCTCTGCCGACCGAGTGGGTTATTTACGTTCTGATGAAAAATATTTTAACCTCCCCGGCGACTGTGTCGAAGTCGGAGGGGTATTTTTGTCTCTTCAAATTTGTCTTTATTCCCTCCGTCACTCTCGTATTGCTACCCTAAAGGGGCTCCGAGAGATATATTGCTGACATTTGGTTAATACACTTAATTTCGTAAATTATTTGCACAAAAATAAATAATACTGGATTTTTATTGTTATAAGTGATATAATACTTTTGCGACATAACCCAATTGAATATTTTCAAAAAAGATGAAGGTGTTTTTGTGTAAAAATACCGGCTTTTCCGTATTCGTCTTTTTTGAGAATTGGGTTTGTGTCGCAGCAATCAAGCCGTGTATTTTTCGTGCGTGGCTTCGGCTGCGCACTTTTTTATTTACGGAGGAAATATTTATGGGATTTTCGGAAAATTTAAAAGCGGTACGTAAAGCGAATAAAATGACTCAACAGCAGCTTGCCGACGAGCTCGGACTCGGTCGCCCTGCCATCGCAAAATACGAAACAAGCGATACCTTGCCGAAGCCAAGGAACATTATGAAAATATGCGAAATTTTCAATCTCACATTTGATGAATTGTTTTCCGACGAAAATATACTTGAACATTTAGCCGCCCGTTCGGAAACAGTTCCGACGGACGGCACCGAAAATAAAGAATGATATTGTATTAAAACAAAAAAGCTGTAATTCACGGCTGATCCGGGTGGATGCGGTGTGAATTACAGCTTGTTTTTATATGTACTTATTTAAGAAGCTGCGTTTGCGGTATCGTCCGACCGGACAGCGCTTTCCGACCTGCACCTCAGACATCCGTCAGAATCTCGGTATATTTGCGCATGACG
>USJJ01000283.1 GCA_900554995.1 uncultured Ruminococcus sp.
CGGATGGGTCATATGATTTGCAAATTCACCGTCATTTGTCATCAGCAGAAGTCCCTCGGAGTCCTTGTCCAGTCTGCCGACGGGATAAACTCTTGCACCTACGTCGGAGACAAGCTCCGCAACGCATTTTCTGCCCATTTCATCGTCCATTGTCGTAATAAAGCCTCTCGGCTTATGCAGCATAATGTAATAGTGCTTTTTGTTAGCGACAATTTTTCTGCCGCTGACGGTTACGGTGTCGTGCCTCGGGCTGACCTTATCGCCGATCTCGGCGACCTTTCCGTTAACCTTTACCTTACCCTGAGCGATAAGCTCCTCCGCCTTGCGGCGTGAAGCAACTGCACACATTGAAAGGTATTTTTGAAGCCTGATTCTATCATCAGTCATTAAATAATCTCTCCTTAATTTTTAAGAAAAAGCCTTTTTCTTCCTGTTTTTTACTGTTCACGGCAACATTGTCGCAGGCAGTTATATCGGTCGTACCGATCAAATTTCCGTCAAGGAAATATCTGACCTCGCCGAGCTTATCACCTTTTTTAACCGGAGCATAGGCAAAGCGGTCGATCAGCACACTTTGCGTTACCCTGCTTTTGTCAATTCCGCTGAAAATCAAAGGCTCTGAATTAATGCTTAGAGTTTCAACATTTCCACCGACAACGTTTACGGTGCTCGGAATTTCAGCACTGATTTCGGACTTTTCAATCGTCGAAAACCCGTAATCAAGCATATTCCTATGATCGTTCCAGTCGCTCGGTGCATTCAGCGTTACGGCAATCAGACCGACGCCGTCGTTTTCGGCATATGAAACAAGACATCTGCCGCTTTTCTTTGTAAAGCCGGTTTTAATTCCGAGAGCATATTTATAGCTGCTCAAAAGCCTGTTGTGATTATACAAAGTACGCCTGTACGGCGGATTTCCGTAGCTGAGCGTAGCCTTTTTCGAGGAACACACAGCCTTGAATACAGGATTTTTAACAGCATATCTGCCCAGCAAAGCCATATCGTATGCAGTCGAATAATGCTCGTCGTTATCAAGCCCCGACGGAGTGACAAAATTGGTATTGTTCATACCGATTTCCTTTGCCTTCTTGTTCATAAGCTTTGCAAAGTTTTCAACATTTCCACCGAGATAACAGGCCGTCACGTTTGCCGCATCATTGCCTGACGGCAAAAGCATACCGTATATAAGCTCATTTAAGGACACGCTGTCGCCGGGAAGAAGCCCCATTGAGCTTCCCTCCACCTGAATCATATTCTTTGAAACAACAATTTCGTCCTGCAATTTGCCGGATTCGGCGGCAAGCAAAGATGTCATAATCTTGGTTGTACTTGCCATCGAATGTTCCTTATATGCGTTTTTTTGAAAGATGACCTCGCCGGTTTGTTCGGAGATAAGCACGGCACATTCCGCCGATACATCGGCTCCGTCAAGCGCACTGACACTAACCGTCATCATACAAAAAACAGTCAAAAAAAGCAGTATTTTTTTAAGCATATCCATCACCCGCCGTATATAAAATATATGCCCGGGTGATGTTAATTATTATTCCTCAGCGAAAACGGAATCGTCCTTATTTTCTTTCTTATCGCCGTTGAATTTATTAACGATATCGCCGACCTTATTTACAACATCGGGAACCATACCGATAATTCTCTCTGCCGAGCTCTCCGAACCCTCGCAGATGTACTTAACGCTAACCTCGCCCTTATTGATTACGAGGAAAGCAACGGGCGAAATTGTAACGCCTGCTCCGCCGCCGCCGCCGAAAAGCTCCTTGGCGCTCTTTGACGGAAAATCCGAACCGCCCGAAGCAAAGCCGTAGGTAACCTTTGAGATAGGAATAACCTTGATTCCGTCGCCTGCGTCGATGGGGTCACCGATAATTGTCTGACAATCAACCATATCCTTAATCTTATCAATGGCTGTTGCAAGAATTCCTGATGCTGACTGATCTTTCATAGTTTAGTCCGCCTTTCTTTTTAGTAACTGTTCCGTTATTTGGAAGTTACATTATTTTTTGATGATTTATTATTTGAAATAACAACTTTTAAAAGCTGTTTCAATAAACTGAATACAAGTGCTATTCCCGCATTAATCAAAGCTCTCGGGATAAAGGCTGTTTTCGTAACAAACGAAACGGTTGTTTTTTCACCGCAATAATCGGCAAAAACATTTGCTTTGTAATCCTTGACCTTCATATTTGAGCAGATGAATCCGAGCGACGGATAAAGCGCCGCACAGACCTTGCCGTACTTGATTGCAGTTGCCGCAGCATCATCCTCGGTAACATGAATGTCGAGATGAAATTTTTTGATTATGACCGCACGCTTAATGAACCGAACAGAAAATCTTTTGAGTGCTCCG
>USJJ01000284.1 GCA_900554995.1 uncultured Ruminococcus sp.
TGATGAAGATGCAGGATATATTCTTTCAATCCCGAGCAGTTGGGTCGGCAGGATAACGGTTCTCGGAAATGAGGGCCAGTGGGATTTCTACCACTGGAACAGCTCTGAAGAAAAGCTCGGAAATCTTCTTTTCAGCATCTATTATTATGATAAGAACGATGAACAGGCAAAGAATAAGAATAAAAACGCCAAACTGCTGACTTCATACGGAAGCACAACCTATGTTTACACAATCACCGACGCCGGTTATGACTTCGGTGTTAAAGATGAAATTCTAACGAGTAACTTTAATACAACGATTTTAGGAGGAAAAAAATGAAGCCTATAAAAATTCTGGTTGCCGAGGACGAGGAATCAATCAGAGAATTTATTGTTATCAATCTCAAGCGTGCAGGCTATGATGTTGTCGAGGCGTTCGACGGACTTGACGCTTATGAAAAATATAAGCAGGAGCCCGAAGAAATTTCAATTGCCGTGCTCGATATTATGATGCCGAGAATGGACGGACTTGAGCTTTGCAAAAAGCTCCGCGCCATGAGCAACAATATCGGTATTATGATGCTGACAGCTAAAACACAGGAGATGGACAAGGTTAACGGACTTCTTCTCGGTGCCGATGACTATGTTACAAAGCCGTTTTCTCCGTCCGAGTTTACGGCAAGGGTTGATGCGCTTGCAAGACGTGTTTCGTCATCTTCGCAAAAGAATGAAACGGATGCAGATGAAAATATCATTACTTCCGGTGATTTTAAACTCGACTGTAAAAGCCGAACTCTTACCTGCAACGGAAGAAAAATTGATGTTACTCAGGTTGAGTTTCAGATTCTTGAATATTTCTTCCGCAATCAGGGAACAAATTTGAGCCGAACCGATATTCTCAACCACGTTTGGGGAACGGAATACTTCGGCGAAGAAAAGATTGTTGACGTAAATGTCAGACGAATCAGGAAAAAGATTGAACCTGATCCGTCAAATCCGAAACATCTTCTTACACGCTGGGGATTCGGTTACGTTTGGATCTGATTACATAATAAATCAATAACAGGAGGTGATGCAGATGAAAAAGGAAAAATTGAACGTCAGTTTCAAGGGCGGACTTACAAGACGCTGGCTTTTTCAGGCTTCAACAATTATAGTTGCTGTTTTTCTCATCATCTGTATTGCCGCCGCATATTTTATTCATTCCTACTATTACGCAACCGCAGAACGCAAGATTGAATCCTACGCCAACGGAATTGTAGATATTTACTTTGAAAACTATGCGTCAACCGACGATGCGATTTTTGAGAAAGGTGCACGTGAATATATTTCCGATTTTCAGGATAAATCCTCGGTCGAAGTTTGGGTGCTTGATAAATACGGCAATGTGTTCATTTCATCGAGCGGTTTTCCTGTTACGGATAAGGTTAAAATTCCCGAATATGATGAAGCACTCACAAGCACCAATAAGACTGCCGTCTGGCACGGAGACAATTCGTCGGGCGAAAAAATCATTGCGCTGACAAAGATTATTACAACAGCGGAAAATAAGCAGGCGGGTTCTGTGCGTTATATGATCTCTCTTGAGGAGATCGACGATCAAATCACCACTTGGTATTTTATCATTTCCCTTACTTTTCTGTTCCTTGTTATTCTTCTTGTTATCTCGGGCACTGTTTTTATCAACTCGATTGTTCGCCCGATTCAAGAGGTTTGCGACACAGCGACGATGATCGCAAACGGAAATTATGATGCACGAATTGATCACTACCTCTATAATGATGAGGTAGGTCAGCTTTGCAACACAATTAACGATATGGCTGAAAAAATCAAGACAGCCGATAAGATTAAAAATGACTTTATTTCCACGGTTTCGCACGAATTACGAACTCCGCTTACAGCAATCAAAGGCTGGGGCGAAACGCTTTTGCAGATCGGCGATACCGACCCGAATCTTACAAAACGTGGTATGACGGTCATCATCAATGAGTCAACAAGACTCAACGGAATTGTTGAGGAGCTGCTTGATTTCTCAAGAATGCAGAGCGGCAGAATGGTTCTGAAAAATGAAAAAATGGATATACTTGCCGAACTCGACGAAACGGTTTTTGCCTTCAAGTGAGGGAATCGACCTTGTGTATAACGCACCGAATCTTCCCGCACCTATGGACGGCGATCCGGACAGAATCAAGCAGGTTTTCGTAAATATTCTTGACAATGCTTTGAAGTACACGAAGCAGGGCGGAAAAATCAATGTTTCCGCGGAAGTTAAGGACGATAAAATAACGATTGTTATTTCCGATACCGGCTGCGGAATTTCTGCCGAGGATCTTCCTCACGTCAAGGAGAAAT
>USJJ01000285.1 GCA_900554995.1 uncultured Ruminococcus sp.
TTTAAGAGCCTCAATCAATTTGCATCTGCGTCCCGATTCGTTGTTCATAGCTCCCATTATTTTTGTAATCTTCCCGATCATTTTGGGGTCGAACGATGAAAAGGGATTGCTGTTCTCCGCCTGCTTTTGCTTATCCGCCGATCCGCCCGACTGACCGAAAACGGCTTCGGCGGTTGCTTTGAGCTCTTCTATGTCATCCGGAGTGAGCGAGGAAAGAATATCGTTAATGTCCATCTTTTTTGCCGTTCAGCTTTTTCATTATTTTTCGAGCGGCAGGTGAGGAGAGAACCGCATTAATTTTGTCCCTGTCGCTGAGGATTTCATCAAGCTCATTTTTCTCATCCGCTTTAAGACCGCTTATCAGCCTGTTTGCCTTTTCCTCGGCTTCGGTCTTATTTTTCGGTGCGGAGAAAAAATTCTGAAAATCGTTATTTTTCATTTACACTCACACTCCAATGATTTATAATAAATAATATACGAAAGGGGTTGTATGTATGCGTCTGCTTGTTTTGTCCGATTCGCACGGCAGAAAAAAGCTTCTGCTTGAAGCTGTTGAGCTTCACCCGGAGGCGGATGCCGTTATTTTTCTCGGTGACGGCGAGAGGGACATTGATTTTGTAAAAGAGCTGCATCCGGAAATTAAACTTTATGCCGTATGCGGAAACTGCGACTTCAATTCCGCTTTGCCGCCGTTTATTCTTGAAAAATTCGGCGGAGCGATTGTCTTTGCCGTCCACGGACATAATGAAAGTGTGAAATATTCGCTTTCGGGACTGATGATAAAAGCCCGTTCCTGCAACGCTTCTATTGCATTATACGGTCATACACATGTCCCTGATACAAAATATGAGGATGAAATTTGGTATGTTAATCCCGGCTCCGTTTCGGTCGGCAAATATGCGATGATTGATATAACCGACAAGGGCATAATGCCGATTTTGTGTGATCTGTATAAATATTAAGAATAAACCTCCGTTTGAGAGCATACATTAAAGTAGTCAATAAACGGAGGTTAAATTATGTTTGTATTTTCATTCAAGGCGAACAAGCCCAGACTTATCATTGCCCTTTGTATTGTAATCTGCATTCTTGTTGCGGGAACACTTGTACTCACAAGCCGAAAGAAGCCCGTTGTCAACGATGGCTCAATCAACTATAAAGCCAAAAGCGCGGCGGACTGTATATCTTTTCTTTCGCAGTTCGGATGGACGGTTGATGAGGAGCCGGTAGAGGTTCGTGAGGTTATTATTCCGTCCGAGTTTAACGATACATATTCTGCATACAACGTTATCCAGAAAAATCAGGGGCTTGATCTTGAACCGTATAAGGGCTTCAGGGCAAAGAAGTGGATTTTTAACGTAAAAAATTACCCCGACTACCCGGCTGACAGCGGATACATCAGGGCAACATTATTGGTTTATGACGGTGCCGTAATAGGCGGCGATATTTCGTCAATAGAGCAAAATGGGTTTATTCAGGGCTTTGAATTTCCGAGGCAAAATGTTACTGCGCCTTCTTCTTTGCCGGCAACTGGGCAATGATAATGGCGATGAACATAACCGCACAACCGACATATTCAATTACGGTCATTCTCTCGCCGAGAATAATGAACGAGAATATAACAGAGAAAACAGATTCGGTACACAGAAGCATACTTGCGAGCGTGGGCTCGGTATATTTTTGACCGATGATCTGGAATGTGAAAGCACAGCTGCAGCTCATTATACCTGCATAAAGGATCGGTACGGCAGCCTGCATAATATTGCCGGCATCGGGTTTTTCAAAGATAAACATAAGTATGCACGAAACAATGCCGGTAACAAGGTACTGACCGCAGGAAAGAACGATGGTATCAATTTTCGGTGCATACTTGTCAATCACGATGATGTGAAGAGCAAATGCGATTGAGCAAAGCATTGCGAGAATTTCACCCTTGCCGAGGGAGAACGAGGATGCGCCGCCCATACAGATCATATACAGTCCGCCTACGCCGAGGATAACTCCGATCCAGGTCGTTACGGGCTGTTTCTTTTTGTATGCGATGAAAGAAATGAGAGGAACAAGAAGCATATAAAGCGCCGTTATGAATCCGACCTTGCCGGGTTCTATGTAGTCAAAGGCAAACTGCTGAAGATTTGAACCGATGCAAAGCATTGTGCCGACAATAAGTATTCCTTTAATGTTGTCCTTGCGGGTTTGCTTTTTTTCGACAGGGGAGAGCTTAACAGGATTTTTTCTCGATCTGAAGAAAATTACGGGCAGGAGAACAATTCCGCCGATAAGACTTCTGATACCGTTAAAGGTGAAGCCCTCAACGTATTCCATT
>USJJ01000286.1 GCA_900554995.1 uncultured Ruminococcus sp.
AGTGCACGTGCGTGACGTTCGGTTAAACCGTAAAGCATAACGCTGTAACGGATTTCGTCGGGCAAGCGAAGTATTCTCAGCTTGTTTGACAGAGCGGACTGTGATTTGCCGAGCTTTCGTGCAACCTCTTCCTGACTGAAGCCGAAGCCCTTAATTAATCGTTCAATTGCCATTGCCTCCTCAAAAAAGTGCAGGTTTTCACGCTGAAGATTTTCAATAACAGCGAGCATTGCCGATCTTTCCTCGTCAACATCAACCACAATGGACGGAACAGCCGACAATCCTGCCATTTTACAGGCTCTGAGTCTACGCTCGCCGGAAATCAGTTCATACTTACCGTTATCCTTTTTTCGGACAGTAATCGGCTGTAGCAATCCGTTATAGTGTATGCTTTCTGCCAATCCCTCAAGATCATCCCAGTTGAAGTTCTTTCTAGGCTGATGAGGATTTGGCTGAATAAGCCTTGCAGGAATCAGTAAAACTTCATTACTTTTTTTATATTTAGTTTGGTTTTTGAGCATAAAAAGACCTCCTTATGCGTACCACAAAAATACTGTAACACGACAAAAGAAGGTTGTCCAATGTTTTTCATTGACCATATATTTTATATTTCTATTTGTTTTTCGCTTATGAGAGCGGTTTTTTTGATATTTGTGCCGAAGCACGTGGATATTTTGGCGGAGTTTGCGATATTTTCTTTGTGATAATTACATATCTTTCACCGCAATTTTCAATATTTAGTTCTTTAATTTCATTTATTTTTCCGCCGAGGCGATTAATTGCGCACTCGGCGGCAGTTACCTCTTCATCAGTCTTCGCCGATTTCATCGGAGCAAAAATACCGCCGACTTTAACAAACGGCATACAATATTCGCTCAAAGTGTTCAGATTGGCAACGGCTCTTGCCGTCACAAGATCATATTTTTCACGAAAAGAAAAATCTCTTCCTGCGAGTTCAGCTCGCATATGAACAATCTTCGCATCAAGCCCGAGTTTTTCAAGAACATTTGAAATAAAAACAAGTCTTTTATTTGTTCCGTCAAGAAGTGTTATTTTGAGATCGGGACGAGCAATAAGCAGAACAACTCCGGGAAAACCCGCTCCTGTACCAACGTCAATTACTTTAGCTTTTTCTTCAAGCTCAACACAGGTCAAAAGTGAAAGAGAATCAACAAAATGCTTATAGACTATTTCATCGGGATCTGTAATTGCGGTCAGATTAAGAGTTTTATTTGTTTCAACAAGCATTTCTGCATATTCATCAAGTCTGTTAAGCGCCGTTTCATTGAGTATAATTCCGATTTTATCAGCTTCACTTTTTAAAAGTGCTTTATTTATCATTTCTGCGCTCCTTTTCAAGATAGATAAGCAGAACCGAGATATCAGATGGGCTTACGCCTGAAATTCTCGATGCCTGGCCGATACTGTGGGGACGAATTTTTGACAGTTTTTCTCTTGCCTCAAGTCTGAGACCTAAAATTGAATTGTAATCAATATCATCGGAAAGTGTCTGAACCTCAAGGCGATGCATTTCATCAACCTGAGCTTGCTGGCGTTTAATATATCCCTCATATTTTGTGTCGATTTCAACCTGCTCAAATATTTCATAAGGCAGATCCGGACGATCTTTATCAACGGAAACAAGATCATCATAGCCGATCTGAGGTCTTTTAAGAAGATCGCAAAGACGTATTCCTGTGGTGAGCGGTGTTGTTTCACGTGAAACAAGTATTTTGTTTATCTCATCCGAGGGTGCAAAAACTGTTTTTTCAGTTCTTTCCTTTTCCTGCGCAATAAGTTCGAGTTTTTTAAGGAAAGCAGAGTATCTTTCGTCACTGATCAATCCGATCTTGTGTCCGATCGGTGTAAGGCGGCGGTCGGCATTGTCCTGTCGGAGCAAAAGCCGATATTCGGAGCGTGAAGTCATCATTCTGTACGGATCCGAACAGCCCTTTGTCACAAGATCGTCAATAAGAGTTCCGATATATGAGCCGCCACGGTCTAAAATCATAGGCTCTTCACCTTTAATTTTAAGTGCCGCATTAATTCCTGCCACAAGACCCTGCGCTGCCGCTTCCTCGTATCCGCTTGAACCGTTGAACTGGCCTGCGCCGTAAAGCCCTTTGATAGAGTTAAATTCAAGTGTCGCATTAAGTGCCGTCGGGTCAACACAATCATACTCAATCGCATAAGCCGTTCTCATAACTTGAGCATGCTCCAAACCGGGAATAGTATGAATAAAAGCAAGCTGAACATCCTCAGGTAGGGAAGAGGACAAGCCCTGAAGATACATCTCCTCAGTTTCAAGTCCGCA
>USJJ01000287.1 GCA_900554995.1 uncultured Ruminococcus sp.
AACGATGCCCATCAGGTTACTATCGACGGCACTCCGGTTGAGCTTACACTCAAGGAATACAATATCCTTGAAAAGCTCATTTCGAGTCGTGGAAGAGTTTACACAAGGGAACAGCTTCTTGACGATATTTGGGGCTATGACTATGTCGGTGACACACGTAACGTTGACTCACACGTTGCACGTCTGCGCAGTAAGCTCGGAGTATGGGGATCAAATCATCTCAAGACAATTTACGGTATAGGCTATAAAATTGAGGTGAACTGATTTGAGTTTTCGCAAGAAATTCAAGGACAAAAACCTTGTTCAAAACATAAAATCGCAGGTTTTCCTGCAATTTGTGTTGATCTTTCTTGTTATTCTGTGTGTTATACTTCTCACCTCAGCCTCGCTCTATACAAATATCATCACGGGTATGACGCTTTCAAACCTGCGTGACGCGATTGAAGTTACAAAACAGGTTGACGTTTCAAGAAGCGACGTGATAAAATGCGTTGAAGATATTGAACGCGAACGTTCGGTATTTATTGAGATTTACGGTAAAAATCCGGGTGATAAAAAGGGCGAATACACGCAAATCATTTATACCAAATACGCCTATGACAGTTTTTATAACCGCAATAAGGAAGTTCAGCAAGCTAATGAGCCGAAAGCGCTTGTCGGTTTTCTTAACGGAGATTTTGAGATTGATCAAACCTATAACGACGGAAGTGTTGTCGGCAAACTGAAAAATCAGGGCAATACATATGAGTATTATGCCCTTGCCGCCCACGGAAGCACGGGAGCCTATCAGATTGTCGCAGCCGTTCAATATTCAACAATCGAGCAACAGGCAAGAACAGTCAGTATAACAATGGGAGTGATCATTCTTCTTGTTTTTATAGCCGTGAGCATTGTGGTTTATTTTTATGTTACACAAATCACGGGACCGATCAGGAAAATCACCGAGATAACCCAGCGTATGGCTGTTGAGGATGATCCGAATCTAAGGATTCCGTCAGGCGAAAAATCCGTAAATACCGAGGTTGACGCTTCAATTGAAAGCATTAACGCCATGTACTCTTCCTGGATGGTAACGAAAGAAAAGCTCGCCGAAAGATCTGAGTTTCTGCTTGAACAGCTCCATGAAAAGGAACTGGAAAAGAAATACCGTGAGGAATTTATTGCAGGAACATCGCACGAACTGAAAACGCCGATCGCAATTATTCAGGGCTATGCAGAGGGTGCGAAGTATTCGCTTGACGACAAGGAAACAATTAGCGAATACTGTGACACAATAATTGACGAGTGCGCAAGAATGAACGATCTTGTCGTCAATATGATGAGCCTTTCAAACATTCAGCAGAATTCGGATTCGCTCAACTATGAAAACTTTTCAATTACCGATTTTATTGCAGATGATCTCGCATCTCAAAGTATTGTCTTCAAGAAACACGGTATAAAAGTTGAAAACCTTATAACCGAGCAGATTATCGGCAGAGCCGATTTAAAGAAGCTACCGTTTGTCATTAACAACCTTATTTCAAACGCCATTTCCTATATCGGCGGCGACCCGAAAATCATCCGAGTCAGATATGAGGATGTCGGACTTTCATACAGAGTTTTTGTGTTTAATTCCGGTGACAATATTCCCGAGGATGTTATTGAAAAACTATGGTTCAGCTTCTACCGCCACGATGCCGCAAGAATGAGAAACGAAGGACATTTCGGCCTCGGTCTTTCCATTGTAAAGGGAATTCAAGACGCTCATTCCGAGCAATGCGGGGTAAATAACGTCGACGGCGGAGTGGAATTCTGGTTTGACATCGGAAAAGCGAAAGATGAATAAAATTAAAACTCCGACTTTCGTCGGAGTTTTTTCATTAAAATATTTCGAGAATACTGCGTTATTTGTGTCAAGTGTATCTTTTAATTCGATTTAACCCATTCCTTTTGCCAATGCAAAAGATTATTGATTAATTTCGGAATAAAACTCGGGAAGGAACTCCTTGTGAGCCTCTTTAAGCTCGTTGAAGCACTTAACAGCCTTGTCATAATCACCAACAAGCGGATGAATAAGAAGTCCGTTGATTGCGGCATTCTCGTTGCCTGTTGTAGCAGCCTCAACTGTGTACTTCTCATAAGCCTTAACTATTCTGATAAGGTTGATGATGTGCTTGTTGTGGAAGTCTGTAACCTTGATCGGCTTTGCGCCGTCCTTGCCGATAACAGCGGCTATCTCGAGAACGTCGTCATCGTCCATGAAATCAACAGTGCCGTTATTCTTGATGTTGACTATCTGGACATCGCGCTTATCGTTGGCG
>USJJ01000288.1 GCA_900554995.1 uncultured Ruminococcus sp.
TACCAACTTATGAAAAGATAATCAGAAATTTAGTAAGTTTTTATCACAAAAATTTTAAGTAATTATATTGACCGAACGTTTGTTCGGTGTTATAATATAGATATCGTTTCTCAGACGTTGGATTTTATATGCGATTAACTTCTGTCTAAAATCTCAAATCTAATATCTAATATCCAAAATCCAATATCCGTCTTGGTGGTGCTGTCGGTGTCAAAAAGAGCTTTTATTGCAATTGACCTTAAATCATTCTATGCTTCTGTCGAATGTGTTGACAGAGGTCTTGATCCGCTTGACGCAAATCTCGTTGTTGCCGATCCCACAAGAACCGAAAAGACCATTTGTCTTGCGGTCTCCCCATCTCTGAAATCCTACGGCATCCCGGGACGGGCACGGCTTTTTGAAGTTATCCAAAAGGTTCGTGAAGTGAATGCAACCAGAAAATTTAAAGCGCCTAAACATAGCTTTACCCATGAATCGGTGTTTGATTCCGAATTAAAGAAAGAATCCGACGCCGAGCTTGCTTTTATCACCGCTCCGCCGAGAATGGCGCATTATATGGAAGTCAGCACACAGATTTATAATGTCTACCTCAAATATATTGCTCCTGAGGATATGCACGTATATTCAATCGACGAGGTTTTTATCGACGCAACAAAATATTTAAAGACATACAAAATTTCCGCCCGTGAGCTTGCAATGAAAATGATTCTTGATGTTCTCGACACAACGGGGATCACCGCAACGGCGGGAATCGGAGCAAATCTTTATCTTTGCAAAATTGCGATGGATATTTACGCGAAGCATTCACCGCCCGACAAAAACGGCGTGAGAATTGCCGAGCTTGACGAGATGAGCTACCGCCGTATTCTTTGGGACCACAGACCGTTGACGGATTTTTGGCGCGTTGGCAGAGGAATTTCAAAAAAGCTTGAGTCACACGGGATTTACACAATGGGCGATGTTGCCCGCTGTTCTGTCGGCAAAGCCACGGACTATTATAACGAGGATCTACTCTACAAGCTCTTCGGCGTAAATGCGGAGCTGCTGATCGACCACGCTTGGGGCTGGGAACCGACCGAGATTTCCGATATCAGGTCATACCGTCCCGAAAACAGCAGTCTGAGCTCAGGTCAGGTGCTCCAAGAGCCTTACGAATTTTCAAAGGCACGGCTTGTCCTCAAAGAAATGGCGGATCTGCTGTCGCTCGATCTTGTTGAAAAACGGCTTGTAACCGATCAGATCGTACTGACAGTGGGCTATGATATTGAAAGTCTGAAAAATAACTACACGGGTGCCGTCGAAACCGATCGCTACGGCAGAAAAATACCGAAAACGGCGCATAGCAGTGAAAATATCGGCAGATACACGGCATCGACAAAGCTGATTATTCAAACGGCGATGAGCCTTTTTGACAGAATTGTTGACAAGAATCTTCTTGTGCGGCGAATGTACATTGTTGCCAACCATATAATGACCGAATCCGAAGCAGAAAGAAATTCCGATTATATTCAGCTCGACTTTTTCACTGATGTTAACAAGCTCAGAGAAGAGGAAAGCGGACTGAAGAAAGAAAAAAGTATGCAGGATGCAATTGTGAAAATCAAGAAAAAATACGGTAAAAATGCAATTATAAAGGGAATGAACCTTGAGGAAGGCGCAACGGCGCTTGAAAGGAACCGACAAATCGGAGGTCATAAGGCATGAGCGGAAAATACGACGATATAATCAACCTCCCCCACCGTGTTTCGATCAAAAGACCGCAGATGACACGCTCGGCACGGGCTGCGCAGTTCGCCCCATTTGCCGCATTAGTCGGTCTTGATGACGAGATGGAGGAAACGGCAAGGCTGACGGACACCAAGCCCGAGCTTGAGGAAGCCGAAAAGGAGAAAATCAACCGTATTCTTCTCGAAATAAGGGATAACCCGCAAAAGGAAACGGCTGTTGAGCTGACCTTTTTCCGTCCCGACGGCAGAAAGACAGGTGGAGCAATCATCACCGTTCCGTGCACAGTCAGAAGAATTGACGAAATCGGACGCAGTCTTATTTTGAGCGACAGAAGCGAAATTGAATTTGAAAATATTTTATCAATTAAAGCCATAAAATAAGTCTTAAATCTATTCATTTTGCTTGACTTGCCGCATAAATATGTTATAATCATACGGTAACTCGATTGAGCCGAAGATATTCGGCAGCAAGTGGTGGAGTCTGTCATAGAACATCATGTTCTATTTGTTTCGGGTTATATTGACCTAATTAAGCTTTGGTCTTTTCAGGCAGGATCCGTAGAGATTCT
>USJJ01000289.1 GCA_900554995.1 uncultured Ruminococcus sp.
TTGCGCCAACGTAAGACCTGTTCCTCGCTGTTCCACTCGGCGCATATGGGATTTTGCCTTCCGTATCGCGTACTTTTGGGATTTTTGCTTACCCTCTCATATCCCTGCTGTTCGGCTTCGGTGGGAGTCATATACAGCTTTTTCTTGTCTACCTTATACTGATACTGCTTTTCCCAGCCGTCAGCTTGTGCAGTCTTGAACTCGGCTGCTGTAAAGCCGCGTTCTTCATCACCGCGTTTGCATAAATACTCTTTCTGCGTCTTAGCCTGCCACTTGCCTTTATCATCAATCGGTCGCATAGTTAGCAGAATATGCGCATGAGGATTATGCCCGTCGGTGTCATGTATGCTGACGTCAGCACACATACCCTTATTGACGCACTGTTTGGATATAAAATCTTTAAGAATGGCTTTCCATTCATCAAGTCCGATTTCAACGGGTAAGGCAACAATCAGCTCCCGTGCAAGTCGGCTGTCCTTAGCTTTTTCGGCAGCTTCGACAGCGTTCCATAATTCTGTCCTATCCTGCCATTCTGGCGGAGCATTGGACGGCAAGAATATTTCGCTGTAAACACAACCGTGCTTGCGCGTATAGTCATGCATCATGCCGTCATAATCGTTGTAGATTTTCGAGCATGACGCATAAGCCGCAGCAGCTACTACGGAACGTCCAGTGCCGCGGCTTATCATCTTTGCTTCAAAATGGTAGATTGCTATTTTGAACACCTCCGTATGGTCTGCCATGCAGACACAAGTTTTTGTTTCTTTTTTCAAAAAGAAAATGAGCGGCAGCTCATGCTTGCTAAAAGCTGTCGGTGACAGGTTTTAGCAAACAGCCGAGAAAATGAGCGGTGCTCATTTTGCATTGGCAACAATGCTTTGCGGGAGTGGTCTCCAGCAATTCGGCTGTACCGATAATTACGCTTGCGTGATTGTCGGCGCTCCCGGCAAGGGCGCAACGTCTGCCGCTGAAAGCGAGCAGTACCACCACCTTTATCCTCACAAGTAGGCTCTTTTGTGATATGCTCGTATGCGTGAGAAATCAAAGGCTTAATATCAGTTACGAAATTATCTCCGCAAACCTCGCAAGTGTGGTCTGTATAGCCGACGCTTCGGCAAGTTGCGTTGTGGGTAGTAGTATGGTAATTATGATTTCCTGTTGGTGTCGTTTCCTGATGAAAATCTCCGCAATCCTTACAAAGAGTTAATTTAAGGCCGCCCTGTTTACAGGTCGCTTCTCTGATAGTAATATCTTCGTAGTTATGGCCTTTTGCCGGAGAGTAATTCATTTTTTGGAGTTCTCCGCAACCGTCGCACTGCCAACGCTCATAGCCTAAATTTTCACAAGATGCAGGGATAGTTTCAAGGTATCTGAAATCGTGTTCGTGTGCCGGAGGAACAACAATAATTGTATTGCTGCCGCCCTCGTCGCTTTCATCAGCGAGGATATGCACATAGCTTACGCCGTTTTCAATCATACTTTCGCCGGAATAACTGTAATTGATTTTGTAATATACGGTGTAATATCCCGGCTGTGTGTAGTTCGGTGCGCTTGTCTTATTGCAATTATCCGCGTCCGTTCCGTAACGGATTGATGTTTTAACACCACTATCCGAGAGGTCTGAAACAGTTAATGTATGAGCTTCGCCGTCCTCAACACCATAGTATGAAGAAACAACCGCTTTTGCAGTAACATATTCGCTTGTTTCATATCCGCAGTCGTCGCAGGTCTCGGCAATGTAAAATCTGTTGTTTGCCACCTGTCCGTCAACCTGTTCGGTGAAATTATGGTCTGCAAGTCCTCTTGTAGCTCTTGCATAAGTACCTTTACAGAATTTGCAATACTCACCGCGTTTGAGAGTGGTTAAGTGGTATTCATCATCATATTTTTCGTGAGTTGTATTGTCAAACTGTAAAAAGAAATTATTATCACAAGGATTTAACGAATATACGTTGTTGTTAAATGAATAGGTTGCCATTCCGTCACCGGAGTTTATCGTTCCGCAGTTCTGACAAACGGCTTTAGTCCAATGGTAGCCGGTATAATAAGCATCTATGCCGGGAGTACCAGAGTCAAGATTTCCTTTTCTTTCTTCATCTAAACAAGTACCGTCTGAATATCTGACATCACGATTGAGTGCTGTTTCACCGCTTCGGGTATATTCAGGAACACGGTATGTCAATACTGTTGTCTGCATATTACATACACAGCAAAACTGCGTTTCGTATGTTGTGGTTGCGTTAACATCAAGCTCATTCGTCCTGTTATTTGAGGAAAGCCAATTATCC
>USJJ01000290.1 GCA_900554995.1 uncultured Ruminococcus sp.
CCACAAGCCTTTGAAAAGGCTTGACCGAAACTTTAAGTGTTTGGGTGCTGTTACTTTTGTTTCGCTCATCCGGGTTTTGTGCAAAGCTGCGACCGCGGCGGCTTGCTATCCTACGATTTACGGCAAATTTAATGCCGCCGCCCCCCAAAAAAATAAAAAACTTACAGATAATGCTATGCTTATTTTTACGCACTCTCTTTATTCTCGTGCATAATATTTATCACGGATCCCATAAGCTCCATCGGTTTATCGTCCTTGGCTATTTTTACGGCTATATACGGTTTATCGGAGCCGTTGACGGTCACTCTGCCTTTGAATGTTTTTACAAGTGCTTGTATTTGCTCCATTGTTGCGGTTTTTACATAGAAAAGCATCATTCCGCTGCGCTGGGTTATTTCCGTTATGCCGAGGCTGCCTGCCATATTTCGCAGCAGGGCAACGGTGATAAGTCCCTGTATCGCTTTCGGCGGCTCGCCGTAACGGTCGATAAGCTCGTCGATAAGATCCATACTGTCCTCGTTTGTCTGGAGTGAGGCGATCTTACGGTAGACATCCAGTCTGCCGGACAGGCTTTCAATATAATTTTCAGGGATATGTGCTTCGATCTGAAGGTCAACAAGGCACTCTTCGGGACGGTGCGGCGGAAGCTCGCCTTTCTGCTCGGCTATCGCCTCCGAAAGAAGCTGGAGATACATATCGTAACCTACGGCTTCCATATGTCCGTGCTGCTTACCGCCTAAGATAGAGCCTGCTCCTCGTATTTCAAGGTCACGCATTGCAATGCGGAAGCCGCTGCCGAACTGGGTGAACTCCCTTATTGCGTCAAGCCGCTTTGCGGCTATTTCGGTAAGTACCTTTCCTCTGCGGAATGTGAAGTACGCAAAGGCACGGCGGTTTGAACGTCCTACACGTCCTCTCAGCTGGTAAAGCTGCGAAAGTCCAAGATTGTCTGCGTCTTCGATTATAAGCGTATTTACGTTCGGAACGTCTACACCTGTTTCGATAAGTGTTGTGCAGATGAGAATATCTATTTCATGCTCGACAAGCTTTTCCCATATATCCGAAAGCTGTTCCTCGGTAAGCTGTCCGTGGGCAACACCTATTCTTGCATCGGGGAGAAGCTTTGCAAGGTTTGCTGCACACATATTTATGCTGTCTATACGGTTATGGATATAGTATACCTGACCGCCTCGGCGCAGCTCCTTTGTTATTGCCTGAACAAGCACTCCTGTGTTATGCTCTATTACATATGTCTGTACCGGGTGACGGTCTATCGGCGGCTCTTCGATCACGCTCATATCACGGATACCGCTCATTGCCATATTGAGCGTTCTCGGGATAGGCGTTGCGGAAAGAGTGAGGACGTCTACTCCCGCAAACACTTCCTTGAACTTTTCCTTATGGGCAACGCCGAAACGCTGCTCTTCATCTATGATGACAAGTCCAAGATCCTTGAATTTAACGTCCTTCTGCACAAGGCGGTGAGTTCCGATTATCATATCTATCTCGCCTCGGCGCAGCTGGTTGATTATTTCCTCCTGCTCCTTTTTGTTTCTGAAACGGGAGAGAAGCTGTATTTTCATAGGGAAATGCTCGAAACGCTTCATTGCTGTCTGGTAATGCTGCCATGCGAGGACCGTTGTCGGAGTGAGCAGAACGCACTGCTTTCCGTCAAGCATACATTTGAATGCGGCACGGAACGCTACCTCTGTTTTGCCGAATCCAACATCACCGCAGAGAAGTCTGTCCATCGGCGACGAACGCATCATGTCATGCTTGATTTCCTCACAACAACGCAGCTGGTCGGGAGTTTCGTCATATTCAAAGCTGAGTTCAAAATCTCTCTGCCACTCGTTATCAGCCGAAAAGGCATAGCCCTTGGCTTTCATACGCTGTGAGTAAAGCTCAATAAGCTCCTTGGCAATGTCCTTGACAGAGGTTTTAACCCTTGCCTTTGCCTTTTGCCAGTCGCCCGAACCGAGTCGGTTTAGCTTAACCCTTGAATCCTCTTTCGGACCTATATATTTTGCAACCATATCAAGCTGTGTGACAGGCACATAAAGCACATCGCCCTTTGCGTAGTCAATCTTGATATAGTCCTTTATAACTCCGTGAGTATCAATTTTTCTTATACCGCCGAACACACCGATACCGTGAACATTGTGTACAACATAATCACCGGGGGCAAGCTCTGAAAGGCTGTAAATTTCCTGTCCCGTCTTTTTCTTCTTCTTTTTGGACTTTTCGGGACGGTACGAAACCTGACTGTAGGTTATTGCAAAA
>USJJ01000291.1 GCA_900554995.1 uncultured Ruminococcus sp.
ATGCTCACCCAGAAAAACGTTGCAAGCAATGCTATTGCCACCTGCCGTGCGATGACTGCGAGTCAAACCGTCGCATTTCTTCCGTTCAACCACACACTTTCGTGGGCAAGCGCACTTTTTGCAAGTCCCCTGCTTGCCGAGTGGGGCTACCTATGCGGCAGTCTGAGAAATTTGCAAAAGGATATGTTCACCTACCACCCTCAGCACATAACCGCTGTCCCCCTCGCCGTTGAAACAATATATAAAAAAATATGGTTCACCGCAAGGAAAGAGGGTAAGGAAGAAAAGCTCAAAAAAGGCATAAAGCTGAGTAATTTCCTTATGAAGCTCGGTATTGATGTTCGCCGAAAGCTCTTTAAAGAGGTTATCGACAACCTCGGGGGCAATCTTGAAATGATTATTTGCGGCGGTGCATTTCTCGACCCGAGATATGAAAATGGTCTTTATGAACTCGGAATCCAGGTGATCAACGGCTACGGCACAACCGAGTGTTCTCCGATCATCACCTGCAACAGACTCAATAACTTTAAATTCGGCAGTGCAGGCTATGCGCTTGAATGCAACGATATTATGATCAAGGATCCTGACGATGAGGGTGTCGGCGAGATCTATGCCAAAGGCACAAACGTTATGATCGGCTACTACAACGATCCCGAGGCAACCGCAGACGCCTTTGACGGCGAATGGTTCAAAACAGGCGACTACGGATATATGGACGAGGACGGATTCCTTTTCCTCAGAGGAAGAAAGAAGAATCTCATCGTTCTCTCAAACGGCAAGAATGTTTCCCCCGAGGAAATCGAGGACAAGCTGATGAGCGTTGACTACATCAAGGAGGTTGTTGTCTACGAGGAGGACGGCGCTATAACCGCCGAATTTTATCTTGACACAACGGAAACTCCTGATGCAAGAGATCGTCTTAAAAAGGATGTTCGAGCGATCAATATGCAGCTCCCTGCATACAAGCAGGTCACAAGAACAAAGATCCGCGACACGGAATTTCCGAAAACCACAACGCTAAAGATCAAAAGAAAATATTAAAAAAAGAGGTTGTCCGCAAAGACAACCTCATAATTTTTATCATCCTTTCCGTTGCTTGGCTATACCGCAACCTATAAGACCGATTCCGACCGCAGCGCACGTAACCAATACGGTCAACAGCACATTTCCGTTTGTGTACGTCGCCCAATCCGACAAGTTAATTTTCATATCGGTCGGCTCGCTGAATACGGAACCTACAAAATAGTTTGCAAAGAACGCATAAATCCCGAAAATAATTGTACAAATTCCGCCTTTTATCAATCTGTTAAGCCTGAGGCTGACAACAAGACCGGTTATCAGAAACGGTCCGAAGCAATAAAGCACCGTCAGCTCGGCACTCCGCAAATCAATAGGAGTAAAAATCTGAACCGTAGCGACAAGAACAACCGTCAGCAGCATATCGGCTGCAAAACTTATTAACGTTTTATGTGTTGAAACGAATGCGTTTTTTGAATATTTTTTCAAAGCAATCGGCAGGAATACGGCAGCATATCCGAGCAATGTACCCACAACCGCCGTAGGTACCCATTCGGCACTTCGGGTTGTAATTCCGCAAACAATGAGCAGGATCACTATGCCTGCCGCAGACGAGCCGAGATATGCAATCAGCTTTTTATTTACAAAGAAATTTGTGACGGACGGGAAGAAAAGAAATGCGCACAAAAGGCTTGCAAAAACAATAAGTAAGCTTGTAAAAGGCATTACGCCGCACAGAGCGCAAATCAGACAAATCAGCAGGGTTAGCAGGTACGCCGATGTCGGAATCCAAAACACCATCTTCTTTATCTTTTCATATTTTGCCGACTGCTTTTGAAGTCTCCTATACGAGGTGTCCTCAGATGCGGTAATCAGCTCCTTTTCGCTGATTTCCAACACACGGCATATATCCGAGATCATCGTTATATCGGGATAGTTGACTCCCCTCTCCCATTTTGAAACTGCGGATTCGGTGACAAAAAGCTGTTCGGCAAACTGCTTCTGAGATAATCCCGATTCCTCTCTTTTGGCTCGGATAAATTTCCAAGCATATTTTTCTCGATCATAAGATCAGTCCTTTCAGAAGTTGAAGATGGCGGTCGAAAATCAAGCTCGGTGAACGGCGCCTGTTCACGGATCGGTTTCGGACTTTCACCTTGCCATAATTCTACGCCGGCAACATAAAAAAGTCAATGGACTGTCAGTCAAGCGACGTATCTGCACCGTTTCGGAGGTTTAAGACGATAGATCAAGATTCAG
>USJJ01000292.1 GCA_900554995.1 uncultured Ruminococcus sp.
ATAATGCCTGCCTGCACGAACATCGGAACGAACCCGACTGTCGGCGGAACAAAACGCACGATAGAAACGCATATTTTTGACTATGACGAGGATATTTACGGACTTCCGATGACGGTATGTTTCGTTAAAAAAATCCGCGATGTCAAAAAGTTTGAATCGCTGGACGCTCTTAAGGAGCAGATTCGGATTGATGCGGGAATTGCAAGGACATATTTCGGCTGCTGATGCACGGTATGCGGTTCTTAAAAATGCATTCCTGCGGTCGATTTAAGTTCTGAGCCTGATTAAAATGCGGTAACTGAAAGGGAAAACTATGATAACTGTGCTTCTGTCCGTTTTTTGCCTCATTGCGGGTTATCTTCTCGGCAGCATAATGAGTGCGGTGAAGATTGCACGAAGCAAAAGCACGGATATCCATGCCTGCGGAAGCGGCAATGCAGGTTCAACAAATGTATTGAGAACCTTCGGCTGGAAATGGGGGCTTATCTGTTTGGCGAGCGACAGTGCGAAGGGTGCGGCAAGCGTCGGCGTGGGTTACGCCGCTGCGGCAATTGCTCCGGCACTGTTTTCGAATTATGTCATGCCCGAAAATCTGAGCGGAATACTCGGCTGCATAGGGCTGTTGGGTGCGATACTCGGGCATTTGCTGCCTGTTTTTTATGAGTTCCGCGGAGGGAAATGCGTTGCGGTCGCGCTTGGCGGTCTGCTTGTGCTGTCCCCGGTTCAGCTGCTCATTGCTGTCGGTTGTGCGGTTATTCTTATTGCAATCATTGCTTCTGTTGCAGCAATTGCTCATAACAAGAACAAGGACAATACCACATCTTCAAACCTTACTAAAATTTCTACACAGTCTGATTCTACAAGCGACAAATACAGCACCACGGAGAAAAAGACTACAGAAAGCACAACCGAATCAACTACCGAAAAAACCACCAAGCAAACTACTGCTTCCCTTTGGATAATCAACACAAGCTCAAGCGGAGGCGGCGAAGCAGAGGGTGACGGCAAGTATGAAAACGGCAAAAAGGTAGCCGTATATACATACGATGAACTAAATCAGCTTGTATGGTATGCAGATACCCGAACAGGTCGCTATATCAGAATAGTTTATGATAACTACGGTAACATTCAAAAAAGGGAATCGTATTCACTCGGAACTAACTGGGCACCTGTAAAATTACTTGAAACAAGAACCTATTCGTATGATGATACTAACTGGAAAGATAAACTCACCGAGTTTGACGGCGACAGTATTACATATGATAAGAACGGCAATCCATTGACATACCGTGATGATATGACTTTTGAGTGGGAGAACGGAAGAATTCTCAAGAATATAAACACTTCCGATAAAGCCGTTCAAATGAGCTATGACTCAAACGGTATGAGAACACAGAAGTCTGTTGACGGAGTTAAGACCAACTATTACTACGACAGCAACAAAAATTTAATTGCTCTTGTAAAGGGTAATGATACTCTGTTGTTCTACTATGACAGTGACGGAAGTGCAACCTCATTCTCATATAACGGTACAATGTACTTTTATGTAAAAAACTTGCAGGGTGATGTAATCAGAATTATTGACCTCGCAGGCACAGAAGTAGCAAGCTATGTTTATGACGCTTGGGGTAACATAAAAGATACCAAAGGCGAGCCGACAATTCGAGAAATAAACCCGATTCGCTACCGTGGCTATGTTTATGATACTGAAACAGGCTTGTACTATCTCCAAAGCCGTTATTATGACCCACTCACAGGCAGATTTGTTAATGCGGATAGAGTGTTTGATGCCAACGCTAGCGTAACCACTTACAATCAGTATGCATATTGTGACAACTGCCCCGTCATCTATTTGGATTCAGAAGGACGCGGCCTATTCACTTCCCTCGTAATAGGCTTGGTTGTTGGTGCCTTAGTTAGCGGCATTATTGAAGCTGCAAAAGGTGGCGATGTTGAGGATATTATCACCTCCGCAGTTGCCGGTGGTGTATCGGGTTTGATTTCTGTAATCCCGGTATTTAGAAACCCCTATATTAACTCTGCTATTATGGAGTAGGCGCTTGGATCGGTGGCGATATCGACTCAATTTATGATGTTATTGACAATTTTGCTGAGGGCGCGGCCGCAGGAGTTGTTGGGCAGCTTGTTGGTGATCAGCTTCTTAATTGGACTGATAAATATTGGAAACAGCTTTCTCGTGATGCCCAAAAGCACATTATCTCAAATCTCGGAAATGTTGATCAAGCAGAGATTAATGAGGTATATAAAGC
>USJJ01000293.1 GCA_900554995.1 uncultured Ruminococcus sp.
CCGATGACCGCTATCGGGCGCTGGAGGACGGCGACCGCGTCGCATTGGTGAAATCTCCCGTCAAAGCCTACGGCGCGACCTTCATTGCGGCAGTGCTGACGGATTCCTGCTTTTTCGTTCTGAAACTTGGTGACGGAAATGCCTGTCTTTTGACGCGGGATCTGCACGCACAATTGCTGAATCACCTGTTCCCGCAACTCGTGGATGATGAATTACAATTCAATTTGACAACTTCTCTTTGCAATAGCGATGCAGATGTGGCATTCAAGCATTGTTTCTACCGCCTGAAGGGTCGGCGGGATGTACAGGGGCTGATTCTGACTACGGACGGAATTATCAATTCCTATCAAAGTGAGCAGGCATATCTCGGCTTTATTGAAAACATCTTTGCGGGCTACCGGGAGCAGCAGCGAAAGGATGCTCATGCCGAACTTGCCGAATTTCTCCCCCGCCTTTCCGAAAAGGGAAGCGGAGATGACCTCAGTGTGGCAATTATTTGCAGGAAGAAGTGAGCACTATGGAAGCGATTGACCTGAAACTTGTCATTTCTCAACACCCGGATTGCCTGGACAATGACAGAAAGCTGAAGGCGGTTTTGTTGGATTTATATCCTAATATTTCAAGGGGCTTAATCTGCGTTTTGTGTACGATTCAGACGGTCGGTATTGTAACGGAGCTCAAAGGTAAATCAAGCATTACCGACCTGGATTTGAGCCGTTATCGCAGAATATTGGAAGATAACTATGGTATGACCGGAAAGGTTGTCAATTCTGCACTTGATATGTGGCAATCGGTGTTTCTTTTGTCGGGCAACAGCAAAAAAAGACACGAAACCATTCAGGCATCTTCGGCACAACCATTAGAAAAATTGATTTGCCCGGATTGCGGTCATTTGCTGAATGACGATGCCATAGAATGCGATATTTGCGGGTGTCCGCGCGAACATTTTACCGTTTGCGGAAAGAGACTTTGCCCGGATTGCGGCACGGCTGTTTCGGAAGAAGCAGAAGCCTGTCCCACTTGCGGTTGCCCGAAAACATATTTTACGGAAGTGGATGAAGCATAGGCGGATGATGAAGACGAGCTCTGCGATGACTTTGAGCCAAGCGATTCGGATATCAGCGAACCATTTGACGAGGAACTGTTTGATCCCGAACCCCCGGATTATAATGAAGAACCGGATTACCCCGATTACTATTGGGAAGATCAGTTTGAATAAAAAATAATTATATAAAGGAGACAAAAACAATGGCACTTATTACTTGCCCGAATTGCGGGAAACGAGTCAGCGACAAAGCGGAGAAATGTATCTACTGTGGTTGTGTACTGGAAGAAGATGAGGAAATTTCTATGTCTGCAAGAGATGCCTTCAATTATGCTTGCGCAGAATATGAGAAAGCAAAGGATTTGATAAAAGAGCTTTCCGTGTGGACAAAAACCGTTGTAAAAGATTTTTCTGTAGAAGAAGCATTGTCGCACTACGACCTATTTCTTCAGTGTGTTCTTTTAAGAGTTGCGCTGAAAGACGGTGTTTTTGTTGAAAACGAAAAAGTATTTATCGAGAGAATTACAGATTACGCCGATTTGATGAATTTAACAAATAGTATAATGAAGGATCGATATCTGTCGTGGCGGGATATCAGTTGGGATGACCTCGGAGAAATGGATCAGGAATTAAGAACTAAAATTTCAAATGTAACTACTGAGATCATGAATGATTCTGCGGAATCTTTTGTAGCACCATTTGCAATTGTTGATGCAGCTACGCCAAGAAATTATTTAGACGAACTGAAGGATATTACAATGGCAATCGTCGCTGATTTAGCTTTCGTCGATGGAGATTCTTCCAAGAGTGACGATTTCAAAGCGGAATTCCTAGAGGGGATCGCTTCGTTTACAGTTTTGATTCACGAAAAGTGGCTTGATATAAAGGAAAAGTACAAGAAATAAGATTCCCGGACAGAGTATAATACAATGTAGGAATGGATAAACGACATGGAACAACTCAACTTAAAATCAGTTATCACACAATATCCGGTTTGCTTGTCGGATGACAAAAAGCTGAAAGCCATTTTGTTGGACTTATATCCGAACGGTTCCAAGGGGCTGATTCATGTGCTTTGCACGATACAGATGGCAGGAATTACATCGGAAATGCAAAGCAAGGGGGCGGTGGATGAGCTGGATCTTTGCCGCTATCGCCGGATTCTGCAAGAAAATTACGGCTTGATGGGCAAAATGGTGGAATCCGGGCTTGCTCTTTG
>USJJ01000294.1 GCA_900554995.1 uncultured Ruminococcus sp.
CATTAATAAAAACGAAGAATATTGTAACCGAATGTGAGACAGAGCCCGGAATATATGTAAACGGAAACTATATGCTTTTGACACGGCTTGTTACTAACCTTGTTTCAAATGCTTACAGATACGGAGTTGAAAACGGCAGAACCTTTGTCAGCTTGCACCGTGACGGAAATTTTGCGGTACTGAGCGTGGAGGACAACGGAATAGGAATAAAAAAGGATGATCTTGAAAAGATTTTCCACAGATTCTATCAGGTCGACCCGTCACACAGCGACGGCGGAACGGGTCTCGGACTTTCTATGGTGAAAGAGATTGCCGCTTTCCATCACGGTACCGTAACCGTGAACAGCGAACCCGGGCACGGCAGCGAGTTCATTGTCCGCATTCCGACGGTGTGAAGTTTAAAAAGCGGTATCGCACCCGCGCGAATGGGATTGTAAACTTAAAACGTATGGTACGGTGCTTATAAAAAGCAAAATCTCTCTCGAAAAACGGGAGAGGTTTTGTTATAGTATGAGATTTAAGACAAGCATTGAGATGCAGGCGGGGATGCCGAGGCAGACTGAGGCGGCAACGGTATACCAATTGATTGCAACGGTTACCCCGGTCAGAAGCCCGAGAGCGTTGACGGCAAGAAGAGAGGCGAGCCCCTGAAACGCCGAGATAAACAGGCTTTTAAAGAAATGACCTTTTTTTAGCATTACGAATATCGGGATGAGCATTAAAAGACAGACGGCGGCTGTGACGGCATATTTCATTTTGTGTTACCGTACTCTCCGCAAAGTCTTTCCAGCTTTGCTTTTTTTATCAGGAAGCTGTATTGTGCCTCCAGTTCTTTCATTCGATATATCAAAGCCTCAATTATCAGCGGATCGGTTGCTTCGTTGAAACGGGCATATGTGCCCTTGAGCTGGAGCTTTATGTATTCCGCCGTTTCGGCAAGGTCGTTGTCATAATTATAAACTCTGTCGGTCTCTGAAAAAATATCAAGAATCATTTTTATTCCCCCGTTAAAAATATTCGATTACGGTCAATAAATTCATATTGATAAGACAGGTGAAATATGATAAAATAAAGCATAAATTTTACGGAGACGGTGTTATGATTTATGACATTATGATTGTCGGCTGCGGAGCCTCGGGTCTTGCGGCGGCAATAGGGGCAAAGCGTGCAAACGGAAAACTGAATGTTGTCGCCGTTGAGGCACTGCCGAGGGTCGGCAAGAAAATTCTTGCCACGGGTAACGGCAGATGCAATCTGACTAATGTCAATGCCGAACCGTCGGTATACAGAAACGGAGATTTTGCAGGCTATGCTCTGAAAGAATTTTCTCCGAAAAGGGTTATTGATTTTTTCGGATCAATCGGTTTGATGTGCGTCAGCGACTCTGAGGGCAGGGTATACCCGATGAGTAATACCGCCGCATCCGTTCTTGACGCTCTCAGATTTGAGGCTGAGAGACTCGGCGTGAATTTCATATGTGAAAATCACATTGACTGCGTAAAAAAGATAAACGGCTTATTTTCCGTGGGTGAAAACACCGCAAGGAAGGTTATTATCTGCGCGGGCGGATGTGCGTCTCCGGCGCAGGGCTCGGACGGGAGCGGTTTCGTACTCCTTAAATACCTCGGGCACAGGATCACCGATATTCGCCCCGGACTTGTTCAGTTAACCGTTGAGGAAAATACAAAGTCGATTAAAGGGATACGTGCAAAAGCAAATGTTATTCTGAAAGCCGGGGAGAAAAAAACAGATAAATCAAACGGCGAGGTGCTTTTTACCGATTACGGACTTTCGGGTATTTCGATTATGGATATCAGCCGCAGCGTCGGAAACGGAAAATATGATTGCTCCGTTGATGTTCTTCCGTCCTGCACATTCGGCAAAGCGGCGGAATTTCTGAAGTCAATGAACGGTGAAATGCCGGTTGAAAATGCTCTGGCAGGTATGATGCCGAGAAAGCTCGGACAGTATATCCTCAAGCGTGTCGGAGTAAAAGGCGGTATTGAGGTTGGAAAACTTAATGATAAAACGATTGAAAAAATAATCGGAACAGCAAAAGATCTGATTTTTACGGTTAACGGAACGATGGGCTTTAAAAATGCGCAGATCACTGTCGGCGGAGCCGAGGTAAGCGAGTTCAATCCGAAAACGATGGAGTCGAGACTCGTGAAGGGTCTTTATTGTGCGGGCGAAATTTTAAATGTTGACTCCGTATGCGGCGGGTTTAAT
>USJJ01000295.1 GCA_900554995.1 uncultured Ruminococcus sp.
TTGACTATCGCTGCTTAATTTCATAATCCTTGCGGTTAATGTGTCAAGTGTTATTGACAATTTCAGAACTACCTTGAACCTGTATTCTCATATGTTTCAAGAAGCCAAGGCTCGCAACTGCGATGCGATAAGCAATGCCCTGAGTTTCACAAACGATATAGGCACAGAGGAAGAAAGTCCTGCCGAGGACGATACCGAACAGCAGGTGCTGGCATTATGAGCAAAAAAGTACCGCAGAGCGAAAGCTCTGCGGATACCCAAATTAATAGTTAAAAGATAATAAGTGCCAAACAAGTGCCAAAGCCTGATTTTTAGGAAAAAGAAAACCCACAAACGGCTATTTTAAGCCATCTGTGGGATTGCTGAATGGTGACCCGTACGGGAATTGAACCCATGATTCCGCCGTGAAAGGGCGGTGTCTTAACCTCTTGACCAACGGGCCATATATGGTAGCGGCAGTAGGATTTGAACCAACGACCAATCGGGTATGAACCGAGTACTCTAGCCAACTGAGCTATGCCGCCACATTTATGTCGCCGATATCTTCAAGCGACTTGCTAATTATATAGCATAGATTGGAAATTGTCAACCCCTTTTTTGATTTTTTTCTATTTATTTTATACACTTACAGTTTAATAATACAAAAATGTTAAAAAAGCTGTAATTTGTAACATTTGTGTCAATTTTGAAAAAGGTGATTGAATATAAATATTATTGATGATATAATTTAACACGGTAGATTTTTGCCGAACTATGTTATGGAGATGTATTTTTTAGAATGAAAAGGGATTTTATAGGGAAAGCGATTTTTCTTGTTGTGTTTGTTGTTATTCTTGTTGTTTCCGTTTACGGATTCAGCGGTCATTTGATGAACGAAAAGAGCACCGAACCGACAGAAAGCAAGAGCACAACAATCGCACAGGAGAAAAAAACCGAGAAAGAAACAACGACCGAGCCGACAACTGTCGATCCTGCCGATAAACCGAAATCGACTGATAAACTCGTATGCTTTACGTTTGACGACGGTCCGTATGCTCCGGTTACCAACAAAATACTGGATACATTTGAGAGGTATAACGGCAAGGCAACATTCTTTGTCGTGGGCGACAGAGCCGAAACATACAGCGATGAAATTGTCAGGGCAAGTAAGCTTGGATGTGAGATCGGTACGCATACCTATTCTCACGTCAATCTCAACACACTTTCGGTTCCCGAAATGCAGGATGAGATCAATAAATCCTGCCACGCTATTTCAAAGTATTCGGGTAAAAGGGTTAAGATTCTCAGACCGCCCGAGGGAGCGGCAAATGAGACCGTTAAGGCGAATGTGGATATGCCGATGGTTCTTTGGAGCGTCGATTCACGTGACTGGGATTACAGGAATGCGGATAAAGACTATCAGTCCGTAATGGATAATGTTTTTGATGGGAGCATAGTTCTTATGCACGATCTTTACCCGGAAACAGCGGACGCAATCGCAAGAATTGTTCCTGAGCTTGCAAAGCAGGGCTATAAATTTGTGACATTTTCCGAATTGATGGAGCTAAGAGGAGTTGACGTCGAACCGGGTGAAAAATATTTCAGTGCAACTCCGCAAACTCCCGCAGAGGACAGTGAATAGGATTATTAGTATATAAAAACGGAGGATTGACCATGAACTTTTTTGATGAACTTTCTGCTTATGACAATGAGATCTACACAGCTTGTGAAAGCGAGCTTGAACGTCAACAGCGCAATATTGAGCTTATTGCGTCCGAAAACATTGTTTCAAAAGCCGTTTTGCTTGCGGCAGGCAGTGTGCTGACCAATAAATATGCGGAAGGTTATCCTTCAAAAAGGTATTACGGCGGCTGTCAGTGCGTTGATGTCGTTGAAGAAATTGCACGCAGCCGTGCTAAGGAGCTCTTCGGTGCCGAGCACGTTAATGTTCAGCCGCACAGCGGCGCAAACGCGAATCTTGCAGTATTTTTTGCTCTCCTCAATCCGGGCGATACGGTTATGGGAATGAATCTTCAGCAGGGAGGACACCTTTCCCACGGTTCACCCGTAAATATTTCCGGTAAGTATTTCAATGTCGTTCCGTACGGCGTCGACGAAAAGACGGAGCGCATTGATTATGATGAGATGGAAAAAATCGCACTTCAGTGCAAGCCGAAGCTCATTGTTGCGGGTGCAAGTGCATATTCAAGA
>USJJ01000296.1 GCA_900554995.1 uncultured Ruminococcus sp.
CCGCCGTAACCGTAGCCATAGCCGTTACCGCCGTAACCGTAGCCGTAGCCGTAACCATAGCCTCCGCCGGAAGATTTCTTCTTTCTGCGGCCGTATCTTCCGTAATATCCGCCGTAACGTGTATAGCCCTTGCGACGATAATATCTGCTGTTCTCTTCACCTGCACTCATGGTAAAGACGGCGCCGATAATCTCAATGTCTGCGCTTCTGATTTCCTCAAGAGTACGGTTGATCTCGTTGACCTTTGCGTAGTCACGACGAATGTTGTAAATAATTCCGTCCGCAAGAGGCGCAATAACCAGGCTGTCGGAAACAACGTGGGCGGGCGGGGAGTCGATGATGATGTAATCAAATTCCTTGCGTGCTTGCTCAATGACTGCCTTTACCTTGTCCGTATCAAGGACTTCGGTGGACTTCAGAGAAATACCGCCTGTCGGCAATACAAAAATGCCGAGTGACTTGATAAATTTGATGGAATCAACATAGGTTGACGTTCCCTTGATGATGGGAATAAGGCCGTATCTCGTGTCGCTCTTAACGCCGACTGCATGGAGAACGGCGGGCTTTCTGAGGTCACTGTCTATAAGAAGAACGGATTTACCCTTCTGCGCAAGAGAGCAGGCAATGTTGACCGCCACGGTTGTTTTTCCCTCGTCCTCATAGGTACTTGTAATAACAAAAGCCTTGTAGCCCTTTTCGGCTTTGACATTTTCAATTTTGGTGCGTATGGCTTTGAAGCTTTCGACGAACGCAAAGCTGACCTTTGACGTGTCCGTAATAAGCAGTGAGCCCTGCGGAGATTTTTTCTTCTGATTGAACAGTCCCGATCTCTTTTCAAGCAGCGGAACCGATCCGAGAACCGTAACGTTGACGTCTCTTCTGAGATTGTCAAGAGTGAGAACCGTATTTGTAGTGATTGTTATAATAAATATGATGAAAGCAACAATACCTGCGCCGAGAACAAATCCGTAGATCGCCTTGGTCGTTGCATCGTCGGAGTTGCAAACGACGGGAGCGGTCGGATTCTTGATGACCTTAATTGAAATCGTGTTATCATAGCTCTGGACATACTCCGGGAACTTTTCAAGAACAACCTTGAGCGCTCTTTCGCAGTAGCCCTTGTCCGTACTGGTGACGCTGATAATGAAAAATCCGCCGATTCCCGTATCCTCAACCGAGAGGCTGTTCTCAATGAATGAGGTCGTGTATTCGTTGCCTACCTCATCGTTGGCAAGAGCCTGCTGAATGTTATTCAGCATTTCATCGCCCTTGATAAGATCCTGATAATAGGCTATCTGAGCGTTGCTCGAGAATTTTGTTTCCTGCTTATACTGCGGTGTGGAATCCTTGCTGTTGGAATAATCCTTAACAATAACATAGTGAGTTTCCATAAATCCGAGTTTCATTGACGCACGGTATGTTTCAACATAGGTCGCTTTGGCAATCGCAAAGGCGGCGCCTGAGAAAATTGCGCCGACAAGCAATATTGCCCAAAGCTTGGAAAGAAGATTCTTCGCCAATCTTCCCATATCAAGCGACGGACCGGATTCGTTGTAGTATATATTCTTACCGACATCCAATTCCTGCATTTTCAAATCAACTCCATTTATTTATTATAATTTATATCAAGCAATTAGTCAACATTAAAAGCCTCTTTTGTATATTTCCGAACGGTTTACAATAGGAATTTCTTTATCCGTAAGAACACATTTTGCTGCATCGTGCACCATCATCTGCATATTAAACTGGCTGATATCCGGTGGAAAAAAGTTCATCATATTCAAAAGATCGTTCATCCTGTAATGGGATGAGTGAGCGTCGGTTGCGATAAACGACGCAGCTCCAGTAAATGCCATGGCATAGGCAAGTTCAAATTCCTGCGGTCCGTCGAGGCTTGCGAGACTTGACGCATTGATCTGAAAAAGTACGCCGTTGCGAATAAGCATATTTACTTCATCGTAATCAAACTGAAAATATTCGTATCTTTCGGGGTGCGCAACGATGGGTATGAGCCCCATATCTATAATTGTATTGAGATAATTGACAATTCTTTTCATCGAAACATTTCTGAAAGCAAATTCAACAAGAATGTAGCGGCTTCCGTTAATTGCAAGCCGTCTGAGATCCGTTGAGAAGAAAATATCGTCGTCAACATAAACCTCGGCACCGGGGTAAAGCATAATT
>USJJ01000297.1 GCA_900554995.1 uncultured Ruminococcus sp.
TACGTTACCGATTTCGCTACCGATGGACTTATCGGTCTGGACGGCGTTGTTGCAATGCCTCACCTGGGCGCTTCCACTCCCGAGAGCGAGGACAACTGTGCGGTTATGGCTGCCGATGAGCTTATTGCTTACATCGAAAAGGGCGAGATCGTAAACTCGGTAAATATGCCGAGAATGCCGCTTGACAAGGTTGACGGTGCAAGAACCTGCGTTATTCACAAGGCTGACGCCGCAGACGCAGTTAAGGCTGTACTTGGCGCAGACGCAAAGAGCGCAGTAAGAGGAGCATACGGTTACTCGGTTGTTGACTCCGAGGCAGACGCTGCCGCCCTCGAAGCAATCGACGGCGTTATCAGAGTAAGAGTGATTAAATAAAATTTTATAAAAAATGCTGCCGTAGAGTTTTCTGCGGCAGTTTTATTGCTTTTTACCGTTTGATATGATATCATAAACCCATATCAATTAAGGGGTGTATAAAATGGACGAATTTAACAGCCTTTCACTCGACACCTTGTGTGCGGCGCTGTGCAAGGTTATGGGTGTCGAACCGCCGAAAGAGGCGGCAGAGGCGGCTCAGGTCATCGTTGACTATGCCGGAAAAAAATTCAACGGAGAAAAAGCCGACAGGCTCTTTATGTATAATCCCGATGCGGTAGCGCAATGGGTGCAGGAAAAATATCCCGAATTTATGGACGATACGCTTGACCGCACGGAGCTTCATGTGCCGTTTGCAACGGTTATGCCATCGGTCACTCCCGTGTGTTTTGCGACGATGTACACAGGTGCACAGCCCGAGGTTCACGGTATTACGGTATATAAAAAGCCCGTTCTGACGATAGACACGATTTTTGACGCATTTATCCGTGCAGGAAAAAAGGCGGCCATTATTGCGGATACGACCTGCTCAATCGGCAAGATATTCCTTGAGCGCGACATGGATTATTTTATCTATGAAACCGTTCCTGAAATCAACGCAAAGGCTTGTGAGCTTATTCTTGAGGATAAATATGATTTGATAGTTGTTTATAACGAGAACTTTGATGCAATAATGCATCATAAGGGTCCCGAAGATCCGAACACGCTCGCTCAGCTTACCGAAAATTCGCAGGTGTTTTCAATTTTTTATGAACTGATCAAAAACAATTGGAAGAATCATAACACGCTCCTCGGCTTTGCAATGGATCACGGATGCCATGAGATTGATGCAGGTTGCGGCTCTCACGGACTTTATATGCCTGAGGATATCAACATTCTTCACCATTACATTTGTTTGCCGAAAAAAGCCGAATAAAAAACAACTGCTGCATTTAGCTGTTACGCTAAGTGTAGCAGTATTTTATTTTTACATTATTTATACATTCCGCCGACGACTTTCACTGCAAGCTTGTGCGGTAAAAGCCTCGAAAGAAATACGAGCGTTTTATACTGCAATCCTGCGGTGTAAAGTGGAGCGACGTGTTTCTTTTCGGCGAGCTTGACAACAAGTCTTGCGACAGAATCCGGTGTCATACCGTTCTTTTCGTCCTTTTCCATCGCCGAAACAGCCGAACCGATAACCCCCGAGTACACGTCGTCACCTGCATTCGACTTTATCCTTGCGGCGGTGAATCCGGTTGAAATGTCGCCGGGCATAACTGAGGTTACCTCTATTCCGAAGGACTTGACCTCATTGGTCAGGGCATCGACGAAGGAATTTATGGCTGCCTTTGATGCCGAATAATAAGCCTGAAACGGAATTGAATAAACGGCGGCTACGGAGCTTATGCAAATAATTCTTCCACGTTTTTGCTTCCTCATTTGAGGCAAAACAGCCTTGACTGTATTTATCGTGCCGAAGAGGTTGACCTCAAACTGACGCTTCATCTCTTTCTCTTCAATAAATTCGACTGCACCAGAAACGCCCATACCTGCCGAGGTTACAAGCAGGTCGATCCTACCGCTTTCGGCAATGACTTTATCAATTGCAGCTTTTATAGTCAAAGAGTCGGAAACATCGGCAAATATGAATTTGTTTTTCTCATTCTCGGCAGGGTGACGACTGAGATTGTATACCGTCCAGCCTTTTTCCCTGAGCATACGGGCGGTTGCAAGTCCAATGCCCGAGCCGGCGCCGGTTATAACCGCAATTTTATTTGAATTCATTTTTGCATTACCTCTGATCTGTTATTTTGAAAAAATTTTATC
>USJJ01000298.1 GCA_900554995.1 uncultured Ruminococcus sp.
GATAAGCGATGCATACCATTTGTCGGAGTTTGTAACGAGCACCCTGACCTGATCCGAGGCGAGAACCTCGCCGTCGGCGGAATAGAGCGTTACGGTTATACCCGTATCAAGCGAATTGAGCTTGTCCTCAAGCTGCTTAATAAGGTAATCGGAAATGTTGCTCGGAATACCGTTCATCGACGCACGGACTGTATTGAGAATAGCCTCTGTGTCCATCGTGTCAAGGTCGATATTGTCGTTAAACAACAGCTTTTCCATCGTCTTTGCCAAAACCGGACCGATAACCGCGACGGTACGTACATCGTTGTCTATCCACAGCCTGACTGCGGCTCCCTTGGAGCTGTCGTGCGCATATATTTTGCCCGTGGAGTCAACGGAAACAATAAGCGGTGATTCGCTTGTCCACGATACGTAGCCGCCCTCGGGCATTGAACAGTCAAGCAGCTTGTGTGTGAGCTGGAGCTGTTTGCTTTCCATCAACGTGATCTGTTCGGTGACAGAGGTTCCGTCCTCGGTGCAGATGTCGATCGCGTGGGTAGCCGCCGCAGACGCGGTAACTCCGAAAGCGGGCACAATAACCGTGACGAGCATTGCAATTGCCAGAACAAGGCTCTGCCATTTCATAAATTTTCTTTTCATTTTGATACCCCCAATAATTGGATATAAAAATACAGTTTTATTGTACCACAATGAAAGCAAACGTTATTCCGAAACGGAAAATTATATAACTTTTTATATTGTTTTTGTATTTAAATGTATACGAGAAATTTTTTGATAATTTTTTAAAATATTAATATTTCTAATCTTATTTTAATAATCGGACGTTATACTTTAGTCACTGAAGCAAATCAGAACTAAAAAACGGAGGTAATCACTATGAAAAAAATCAAAAAAATAATTTCGGTAGTTATGGCGTGTCTTGTTCTTGCGGGTGTCTTCGCAACAGGTTCGTTTGCGGCAGGCTATATCGGCGCCGAGAAAGCAAAAGAGATCGCACTTAATCACGCAGGTGTGACTGCCGACAAGGCACAGTATCTCAAGTGTGAATTTGATCGTGACGACGGAATTGCGGTTTATGATGTTGAGTTCTATTATGACAGAGTTGAGTATGACTATGAAATCAACGCAAAGAACGGCAAGATAATCAAAGTCGAAAAGGACGGATTCGGAATCAATGTCCCGACACCGGATCAGGAGTACATCGGCATGGTTAAGGCTAAGGAAATAGCTTTTGCGGATGCGGGAATTGATCCTGCAAAGGCGAAGAAAGTAAAGGTCGATTTTGAGTTCGACGACGGCATTGCAAAGTACGAAGTTGAGTTCCACGCCGACAAGTTTGATTACGACTACGAGATCGACGCGGTTTCGGGCAGGATCATCAAGGTTGAAAAGGATCGTGACTTTGATTTTTCGGATATGTTCTTCGTAAACTGGTTCAACGCAATCAAGAATTTTATCGAAAATCTTTTCAAATAATATAAATCAAAAACAAGCCCTGCTTCGGCAGGGTTTAATTTTGACAATATGAAATGATGTGATATAATTATTTAAAAGGAGTTGCTTTTATGAGAATTCTTGTTGCCGAGGATGAAAAAGATCTTAACAGGCTAATTGAAAAAAAGCTCACAAAATCGGGCTATGGCGTTGACGCTGCCTTTGACGGGGATGAGCGGGATCTTAACGGTCTGATCACAAAAAAACTTGAGAAATCGGGATACAGCGTCGATTCCTGCTTCGATGGGGAAGAGGCACTGTCGTATATAGACTTCGCCGAATACGATGCGATTATCCTTGATATTATGATGCCGAAAAAAGACGGTTTTGCCGTGATCCGCGAGATAAGGCAGAGAAAACTTAAGACACCCGTTATCTTCCTTACGGCACGTGATTCGATCGAGGATAGGGTATCGGGACTTGATCTCGGCGCAAACGATTATCTTGTAAAGCCCTTTTCTTTTGACGAGCTTTTGGCAAGACTGCGTGCAATGACGAGGGTTAAATACGGTATGGCGGAAAACGTTCTTACTCTTGACGGACTTACGGTTGACTGCCTGACGCACGAGGTTAAGCGTGACGGCATTATTATCTCGCTTTCGGCAAAGGAATATACAATGCTTGAATATATGTTGAGAAATGCCGGAATAGTTCTTTCAAGGGAAAAGCTGGAAAATCA
>USJJ01000299.1 GCA_900554995.1 uncultured Ruminococcus sp.
GCTCCGAAGCCGCGATAACGCCCCTTACCGTTGCCGGATTCGGCAACTGCCAGGCTCTCACCGCGTCCGAGGACGTGAACGCAGCGTCCATCCCCTTCGATAAAAGACGAAGCGGATTTGTTCTCGGAGAAGGCGCCGGAACTCTGATTCTCGAAGAATACTCCCACGCAGTCGCGCGCGGAGCAAACATATACGCCGAAGTCTGCGGCTACGGTTCGACCTGCGACGCACACCATGTCACCGCGCCCGATCCGGGTGCCGCCATGAGCGCGAAGGCAATTGCCGACGCGCTGAAGGATGTCGCATATGAGCCCGAAAAGCTCTATATCAGCGTTTATCTCGACGATGACGAGGCATATGACATATGGACAAAAGAGGTCGGAGTTAAGGAAAGCCATATGGTTCGCTTCGGCAAAGAAGATAACTTCTGGGAGCACGGCGCAGGTCCCTGCGGTCCTTGCTCAGAGATTTATTACGACAGAGGACCCGAGCATGGTTGCGGCAAGCCCGACTGTAAGGTAGGCTGTGAGTGCGACCGATATGTTGAGTTCTGGAACCTTGTTTTTACTCAGTTTGAGAACGACGGACACAACCACTACACGCCGCTTGCTCATCCGAATATTGATACCGGAATGGGTCTTGAAAGACTCGCTTGTATCGCACAGAACGTTGACAATCTCTTTGAGGTTGACACAATTCAGAATATAATGAAGCACATTGCCAAGATTGCCGGCGTTGAATACCATACCGATGAAAAGAGCGACGTTTCTCTTCGTGTTATTACGGATCATATCCGCTCAACAACATTTATGATCGGCGACGGTGTTATGCCGTCAAACAGCGGCAGAGGCTATGTTCTTCGCCGTCTGCTAAGAAGAGCCGCAAGACACGGCAGATTGCTCGGTATCAACAGACCGTTCCTCGCCGAGGTTGCCGATACGGTTATCAATGAAAACAAAAATGCTTATCCGAATCTCGTTGAAAAGCGTGACTTCATCGTCAACGTTATTTCAACCGAGGAGGAGAGCTTTAACAGAACGATTGACGCCGGTCTTGATGTTCTTTCAAAAATGATTGATGATTCAAAGACAAAGGAGCTTTCAGCCGAGGACGCTTTCAAGCTTCAGGATACGTTCGGTTTTCCGATTGACCTTACAAAGGAAATTCTTGAAGAAAAAGGAATGACCGTTGATGAGGAAAAGTTCAAGGAGCTTGTTCTTGTTCAGCGTAAGCGTTCTCGTGACGCTCATAAGGGCGCAGGCGCCGAGGGCTGGAACGATACGGGCGTTGTAACAAAGGGTATTGAAAAAACTGAGTTCAAGGGCTATGATTCGTATGAGGCGGAGGGCAAAATCATTGCTTTCATCACCGACGGAATAAGATGCGATGTCCTTGAAAACGGTGCAGATTCGTTCCTTGTAACCGATAAGACCTCGTTCTATGCCGAGAGCGGCGGACAGGTCGGCGATACCGGTTACATCTACGGCGACGGCTTCACCTTTGAGGTTGAGAATACTACAAAGACGAACGACGGCGTTTTTCTCCATTACGGAAGAATTACCGAGGGAGACAATGCCAAGACGGGCGACAGCGTTAAGACGGTTATCGACTCAAAGAGAAGAGATGCGATTGCAAGAAATCACACAGCGGCTCATCTTCTTCAGGCAGCTTTGAGAAAAACGCTCGGTTCGCACGTTGAGCAGGCGGGACAGCTTGTCAACGAAAATACGGTTCGTTTTGATTTCTCCCATTTCTCCGCCTTGAGTGCAGACGAGCTTAAGACGGTTGAAAATGAAGTAAATAACATCATTCTTTCGGCTCAGAGCGTAACTATGACCGAAATGCCGATTGAAGAGGCAAAGAAAACAGGTGCAATGGCTCTTTTCGGAGAGAAGTACGGCGACGTTGTACGTGTAGTCAAGGCCGGAGATTTCTCGACTGAGCTTTGCGGCGGAACTCACGTGTCAAATACAGGCAAGCTGGGACTGTTCAAGATTATTACCGAAACTTCGGTTGCCGCGGGCGTAAGGCGTATTGAGGCAGTTACGGGAACAGGCGTTCTTAAGTATATCGACTCGCTTAATTCAAAGATTTTCGGCACTGCTGCGGCGCTCAAGGTTGCCAATCCCTCGGATATCGAAAAGAAAGCTGTTTCGCTCGCAAATGAG
>USJJ01000300.1 GCA_900554995.1 uncultured Ruminococcus sp.
CAACAACATATTCGGAAACTGAATCCAAAAAAACGGCATCTGAAAAGGTGCCGTTTTTTCTGTTCGCTTATTTATTTTTCCTTTACTTTATTTTTTGCCGTCCGAGAATGCCTGTCCTGCCTTTTCTCCGAGGCTGTAATAGCCGAAGCTCACAGGACCATAGGTTATCGGTGCAAACTTTGCGAGATCAATATTTCCGTCGGCGTCAAGAATCTTTTCATCTGCACCGACATTTATAATCTCGCCGATAAACCTGCTGCCGTCAATAACCTTAATCGGCTTACATTCCAACGAAAAAAGGAATTCATCTCATTTCCCCTTGACTCTTTACTTGACGGTGATAAAATAAATATGTTTCAAAATTATATCAGACAAATTTTTAAAAATTTTATGTCATATTCTGCATTTAGGTTGGCTACTTTATGAGAGGGAAAATCAAGGAGGTTTAAATGTGCCGCACAATAAAATTAAAAAGGCTGTCAACGACTGTTACGACAAATATTATCGGTCGATTTACAGATATTGCTACGCACGACTCGGCGATCTCAGCGAGCACGCCGCAGACTGTACGCAGGAAACCTTTCTCGTTCTTCATAAGAAGCTGTCCGAGGGAGTTATCATAGAGCATGAACGGGCGTTTCTTTACCGAACCGCCGATACCTTTGTTATGAGAGTGAAGAAAGAATATAAAAAACAAATTCAACGAAACGTTCAGCTTGATGAGGCTATGGAAAAAGCTTCTCCGACAGTCATAGCGGACAGCTTTGACTATGACAAATGCTCGGCAATGCTTGTTTCACTGCTGTCGGTCGATGAGCAGGAACTATACGAAATGAAATATTTAAAGAGAATGCCGCTGACGGAAATTGCGGATCGGCTGAACATCTCCCCTCCCGCCGCCGCAAAACGGACGTCACGTCTGCGACAAAAAATCAAAGACCTGATAAAAGAAAAACAATTATTTGAAAATGAGGTGACATTATGAGCAAATTGGTAATGACCGAAAGCATATTAAAAGAAATTTACGATGACAATTCTTTTAAGGCGGTCACCGTTGAGCTGCTCAATTCGTTAATCGACGCAGAACTTCAAAAGGAAGAACCCGATTTTGATTTTATCGACGAGTGTGCGGACGTGCTGATTGAAATTCAAAGCGGTAATGTTTCGGCTGTGATACCCTTTATCAAGAAGAATAATAACACCGACGATAAGAAACGCAAAACCCTCGGCATATTCTTAGCCTGCGCCGTTGTTTTCTCTCTGAGCCTTGGAGCTGTGGCTGTCAGTCACACGATTGAAAGAAAAAATGAGGATAAAACAACAACCGTAACAACTATGCAAACAACGGTGACCACAACCCGAAAAACCACGACCTCCGTAACGACAACAAAAAAATCGGCATCCAAGGCAGTCGATCTTTGGCTCAGCTTTCCCGACGGCTTTGTTTACGAATATGATTCGATTGACGACTTCACTTTCGACGGAATAATAGCAAATGTCGAATACAGCGACGGCACGGTTAAAAAGATCGGAATCAACAACTGTAAGATCATTAAAAGCGAGGGCTTCGGCACGCACGCAACCGAAAAAATTACGGTTGAATATGAGGGATTAGGCAGCACATTTTTCATCCTGTTTTCAAATAACATTCCTCCCATAACGATCGGTGAAGATCAACATATCAATATGGGTAAGCCTACCATGGCGCCGAAGATCGAGCCCGCTTCGCAGTATATTGAGTTAGCGCCCGGAGAAAGCGTAACGCTCACGATGCGCAAAAATAACGACGGCTTTGTATACACCTCAACCGATAACAACAATCTTGCGGATATTTCGGTAAGCTATCTCGGCGGAGTAAACGGCAGAGAAATATATCTCGAGATTACCGCCGGTGATACGCCCGGTGTAACAACAATTTCGCTCAAATATGACAGCTATCTTTCAACCGCCGTTATGTCAAGAATAACAGTCAAGGTTGTTGAAAACAGTAAGGAAGCGAACACGGAAAATTACGATTGGTAAATTATGAAAATTGAGGAGGATAAAATTATGGAATTATTCAGAGCTACGGTTATGCCTGACAAAAAGCTGTACCGCAAGGCGGGAGACGCATTGTTTCACAAGACAAAATCGGTCAGATCGTTTCTTAT
>USJJ01000301.1 GCA_900554995.1 uncultured Ruminococcus sp.
CATTGTCTTTCAATTATGCAGCCCCTCTCTTTACCGAATACGGTATATATCTTTTCCGAAAGATATTAACATATAATATAGTGCAGAAAATCGCAAATGTCAACAATTTTTTACAATTTTTCTGCAAAAAATCATCAGTTTATTTGAATGATTTTTGAAATACTCTTTATAGCTCTCAAATACTCGTTTTATCTCGTTTCAGCTCGTTTTTTATCGCTCACAATAATATTGACAACCGGGAAACTTTTTTCTGTTTCCCGGTTGAGAATTGAATAAAAATTCAGTATTACAACGTAATTATAACGATTTTAACGCACCTGTCGGACAAGCATCAACGCATTTACGGCAGCTCTTGCAGAACTCGACCGTCTCCTGTGAATTAAATTCGGGTTTGATAACCGTTGTAAATCCTCGTCCCACAAGTCCGAGAACGCCTTTTCCGACCTCCTCGTCGCAGACTCTCACGCAAAGATTACAAAGAATACACTTGTTCTGATCCCTTTCGATACAGACGAGCTTTCTTTCTTTCGGACAGTTATGCTTGTCGCCGATAAAGCGCTCGGGATGAACGTCATATTCGTTCGCATACCTGATCAGCTTGCAGTCGTGGTAATCGTGACATCCGCACTCCAAACAGCGCTTTGCCTCCGCAACAGCCTGTTCGGGAGTTAAGCCGAGATTGATTTCTTCAAAATCGTGTTTTCTCTCCTCGGGCGATCTCTGCGGCATTCTCACTCTTGCGCATTTTTCTCTGTCGGCAAGATCCTCGGCTGTTACAATTCTTTCGGAAACAAAAGGCTTTTTATATTCCGCATTCTCGCCGTGAAGATATCTGTCAACAATCTCCGAAGCCTTCTGAGCCTCGCCGATGGCTTCAATTGCAATTGAAGCTCCCCTGTTTGTTGCGTCGCCAACCGCAAAAATACCGTCAACAGATGTTCTGAACGTTTTTTCATCGGCAGAGATGTTACCTCTGTTCGTCAATTCAAGCTGTTCAAAGCCCCCAATATTAATTTTTTGACCGATCGCCATAATGACTGTATCAAGCTCAATCGTTTCAAATTCGCCCTCAATCGGAACAGGTCTGCGGCGTCCGCCCGCATCCGGATCTCCGAGCATCATTTTCTGTAATTTAACAGCTTTTACCTTGCCGTTTTCGCCGATAATCTCCGACGGATTGCAAAGGAACTTGTATATAACCCCCTCTTCCTCCGCCTCGTCAATTTCAACCTTTTCGGCAGGCATTTCCGCCCTTGTTCTTCTGTAAATGACATAAACCTCTTCTGCGCCCAGTCTTACGGCAGAGCGGCAGGCATCCATTGCGGTATTTCCGCCGCCGATAACCGCAACTTTTTTGCCGATATCAACGGAATTTTTCATTGCGACCGAACGAAGAAAATCAATTCCGCCGAGCACACCTTCAAGGCTTTCACCCTCAACTCCCATTGAACTGCTCGTCCATGCGCCGATTGCAACAATAACCGCATCATACTCTTTCTTTATATCATCAAGTGTAATATCCCTGCCGATTTTAATATTATTTTTCATTTCAACGCCGAGCTCTTCAATTGAGTTTATCTCTTCGTCGAGCACCTCTTTGGGTAATCTGTACTGAGGGATACCGTATCTCAGCATACCTCCCATCTTAGGCATTGCGTCAAAAATTGTCACATTATGACCCTTAACAGCAAGGAAATATGCCGCCGTAAGTCCGGCAGGCCCGCCGCCGATTATTGCAACAGTCTTTCCGCTCGGCTCTGCAACCTCGGGCATAAACTTATTGCCCGATTTAAGATCCTCATCCGCGGCAAAGCTCTTAAGAAAAGCGATTGAAATCGGTTCTTCGACAAGATGTCTGCGGCACGCTTTTTCACAGGGATGAGGGCAGACACGTCCTATTGATGCCGGCAACGGGACTCTGTCCTTAACGAGCTCGACAGCCTCCTTAAACTTGCCCTCGGCAATGAGCTTGACATAGCCCTGACAGTCTGTTCCTGCGGGACAATTGAGAGAGCAGGGTCCCTTGCAGTCGCCCGTATGATCGGAGAGAAGCAGTTCAAGCGCAATCTTTCTTGAGCGGCGAACCCTCGGCGTATCGGTGTTTATTACCATTCCGTCCGAGGCAACCGCCGAACAGGCTCT
>USJJ01000302.1 GCA_900554995.1 uncultured Ruminococcus sp.
AGCTCAAGAACCGTAAACCCGTTCTCAGGCTTACGGAAAACAAGCTCTTCAACATATCCGTGGATTTCTTCAAGATTGTCGTTCATCTTTTTCCTCTCTGTCGGTTTTTATGAAACATCCGATTTCATCGGAAATTTGCATTGCATATTCTTTTTCGGTGTCATTCAATTCAGAAAAATCAATTTCAATTTCATCAAAAATCAGATCTCCGAATATCATTTTTCTGAAATACGCCCCGTAAAGAAGCCTTTCAAATGTACCTGCTTTGGCATTATGCGGCATTACGACTGTGTATCGGCATCCGCCTCTCGGTCGGTAGATCATAAGCATAATAAAATATGCAATACAGACAAAGCCGATAAAGCTGAGAGCTGCAATAATACCGTATAGAAATGCGTGCTGCATAAAATCACCTCACTGACATTTTATTCAGTGAGGAGTAAAGTGTTAGCTGTCACCGAAAAGCATCAGTGAAATTATAAAATTCGATCGTTGACTTTCATACGAGCAGGTCTGTAAGCCGAGTTCTGTCATTTAAGGCAATTATCTATCCAGTCTGCGAATTACTCCGCAGCTCAAGCCACCTTTTGAAATTACAGGCCGAGCAAGCCTATTCTGTCGGTGTTGCCCCGAATAGGGTTTACAGGATCAAAACGTTTCCATCCGATCGGTGAGCTCTTACCTCGCCTTTCCACCCTTACCGCAAAAGCGGCGGTATATCTCTGTTGCACTGTCCCTAAGGTTACCCTCGGCGGCCGTTAGCCGTTATTCTGCTCTATGGGGCTCGGACTTTCCTCATACCGTAGTATGCAACTGCCCAACCTGCTCGTATGATAATCAACGATTACCTTTATATTTTAATGTAAAATGTAATAAAAGTCAATTAAATCAATCATTTATTTTCAAAACTCTTGATAAAAAAAGAAAGATATAGTAAAATATTGCAGAAGTAGGTGAAAATATGAGTGATATATATTTCAAGAATTATAAAAAGCGTGACGATACGGGAGAAATTCCGATCACACAATCCGAAAAGGATTTTCAGGACAGGCTCAATCAGCAGAAGTACGAGGAAATTGTTAAAAATCAGGAACGCCTCGGGACTTTTGAAAGCTATCAGAACGGTGAACGACCCGTAAATAATCAGCACGATGACAGCGGATCAAAGAAAAGCAAAAATGACAAAAAGAAGAAAAAGAAAAAAGGCTGCGGATGCGGATGCGGAACATTGCTTATTATCTTTCTTTTGATTATTGCAATCATTCCCGTCGGAAGCATAGGTTATGTATATTCCCTTTGCTCCAAAACGAACTATGTTGAAAGCACAATCAGCACCAAAGCCGAAGATCCGAATTATTACAACGTCTTGCTGATCGGCTGCGACAAATCCGACGGAACATCCCAGCGCTCTGATTCAATGATGCTTGTAACAGTAGATAAAGCTCATCAAAAGATAAAGTTCACATCATTTATGCGTGACTTGTGGGTTTCGATCCCGGACTACGGAGACGCCCGACTTAATGCGGCTTATTCATACGGCGGAGCAGATCTGCTGATGGAAACGCTTTACCAAAATTTCGGAGTTCCGATTAACGATTATGTTATGGTTGATTTTGAAATGTTTCAAAAGCTGATTGACGGTCTCGGCGGAGTTAACGTCGATATAACCGAGGACGAAGCGGACTTTATCAACGAGACAAGCCACGCAAAGGTTCATTCGGGTGAGAACATTCTCAACGGCGACTATGCGTTGATCTATTGCAGAATCAGATATCTTGATTCGGACTTCAACAGAACTCAGCGTCAGAGAAAAGTTATGAATTCTATTCTTAAAAAGACCGTTTCACAAAATCCCGTAAAAACTCTTTCGGTAATGAGCGATATTTTTCCATATATTACAACGGATATCTCACCTGCCAAAATGACTTTGAAAGCATTCAGCGCAGTTACATTCCTCAAGTATGGAAATGATCAGTTCAGAATACCGACCGATGACGGCTATACAAGCGAAATGATTGAGGGTCAGGACGTCCTTGTACCCGACATTGACGAGAATAAAGCAGCTTTGAACAATTTCATTTACGAATCGTAAATTTAAGGACAGAGGTAATTAAGCCTCTGTCCTT
>USJJ01000303.1 GCA_900554995.1 uncultured Ruminococcus sp.
AAGGGTATGCAGACATATATAGTAGGCGGAAAAATAAAACCGCTTACCGAGGCTGTTGTGGGTGCCGAAGCAATAAAAAGCATAAACTGCTTTAACTTTACAAAAGCTTTTATGGGAGCAAACGGAATTGACATCGGTTCGGGATTCACAACCCCCGACATTGAAGAAGGTCTTATAAAGGAAACGGCAATCAACAAATCTTATATGGCATTTGTTCTTGCAGACCATTCAAAATTTCGCAGGGTGTATTCCGTAACATTTGCCCCTCTGCAAAAATGTTGTATAATCACCGACAAACTGCCTACGCCGGACTTTTCGCAGGCAACGGTGATAAAGGAGGTAAAAAATGATTTACACCGTAACGCTTAATCCGTCAATTGACTACATTGTCAGACTTGATTCGCTTGTTCCGGGAATAACAAACCGAACAACCGCCGAAGAATATTACTACGGAGGTAAGGGAATCAATGTTTCATGCGTACTTGCAGAGCTTGACCTTGAAAGTACGGCATTCGGATTTGTTGCAGGCTTTACGGGTGACGCCATTGAAAAGGGTATTCGCAACGACAGGATTATCACCGACTTTATTAAGCTTGAAAGTGGAATTTCAAGAATCAACATAAAAATCAAAGCCGGCGTTGAAACAGAAATCAATTGTCAGGGACCTCACATAAGTGAAGGCGAACTTGAAAGGCTGTTTTCAAAAATCGACAGAATATCCGACGGCGACACAATCGTAATTGCAGGAAACATTCCGAATACGATGCCTGATGATGTTTACGAAAGAATCCTTGAAAGAATCAAGGGCAAGGATGTACGAATTGTAGTTGACGCAACAAAAAAACTTTTACTCAACGCACTCAAGTACAAGCCGTTCCTCATCAAGCCGAACAGACAGGAACTTTCCGAAATGTTCGGAGTTGAAATCAACACCGAGGATGATATTGAAAAGTATGCAAAAGAGTTGCAGAAACTCGGTGCAAAAAATGTTTTGATTTCACTCGGCGGTGACGGAGCAATGCTCATTGACGAATTTGGAAAAAGACACAAAGCAGGAGTCCTCAAAGAAAAGGTAATTAACACAGTCGGTTCGGGAGACTCAATGGTAGCAGGCTTTGTGGCAGGATATGAAAAAACAAAAAGCTACCCCTATGCGCTGAAATTGGGCAGTGTGTGCGGAAATGCAACGGCATTTCTTGACGGACTTGCCACAAAAGAAAAAATAAATGAATTGCTTGCAAAATTTTAATTAAAAAGGAGAGAAAAATATGCGTATCACAGATTTATTAAAAAAATCGGGTATTGCTCTCGGCGTTAAAGTTGCCGACAAGAGCGAAGCAATTGACAAACTTGTTTCATTACATGAAAAGTGCGGAAACCTCAAGGATGTTAAAGCCTACAAAGAGGGAATCCTCAACCGTGAAGAACTCGGCACAACAGCCGTAGGTATGGAGGTTGCAATTCCCCATGCCAAGAGCGAAGCTGTAAAAGCTCCCGCCCTCACAGCTATCACAGTCCCCGACGGTGTAGATTATGACTCGCCCGACGGTAAGCCCTGTAAGCTGCTCTTTATGATTGCCGCAACAACAGACGGTGATGTTCATCTTGAAGTACTTGCAAGACTTATGCAGCTTTTGATGCATGAAGATTTTACCGCAAAGCTTAAAGCCGCAAAAACTCCGGAAGAATTCATCTCGATTATTGACGCAAGAGAAACAGAAAAGTTCCCCGATGAACCAAAGGCAGAAGTTCCTGCAAAGAAGGGTTACAGAGTTCTTGCTATCACAGCCTGTCCAACAGGTATTGCTCATACTTATATGGCGGCTGAATCACTCCAGAAAGCCGGCGACAGCCTTAACATTCCGATTAAGGTTGAAACAAACGGTTCGGGCGGTGCAAAGAATGTTCTTACCGAAGAAGAAATTGCAAATTGTGACGGTATCATCATTGCCGCTGACATCACAATAAATCTTGCCCGTTTTGACGGCAAGCCCGTTTTACAGTGTGCCGTTTCAGACGGTATTCATAAGCCGGAAGAGCTTATCAACAAGATTGTAAACAAAGAAGTTCCCGTATATCATCACAAAGGCGGTTCTGCAGATGCTCCAAAGAAGAGAGGCGGC
>USJJ01000304.1 GCA_900554995.1 uncultured Ruminococcus sp.
TACCAAAATGTACATTTTATATTAGACATCTCTTCCATAGGCGAATAGAAGATGACGTTCTAATTGAAATCAATAGCCGAAATCCAGATACCGGGCACCGCGTTTACCGGAGGATTTCATCCATACGGTAAGACCTGCGGTTGTAACCTTGGACTCCGATAAAATATCTGCGGACCATTCAATGCTCAAAAACTCATCCGAGTCACTGTCGATCTCGCAGGTGAGCACACAGCTTTTGTATGTCACCGTGAGCGAATCCACCGTCGATTTTGCGCCCTCGACGCCGTCGGATTCTTCAAGTTCCTTTTTGACATCCTCGTAGGAGCCGAGCCCCGTTGCCTTGACTATCGGGCTGTTCGCTTTCGGGTTTGTCTCATCCTTAAAAATGATCGTGAGAACATATCTGCCATTCTGCATTTCCTTTGCCGAAACCGATTTGAATTTTGACATATCCGTCAAATCAATCCTCGGTATCATCCTTTTTACGGAATCATCGCTCTTTTGCTTAACGACTCTTGTATAAACACGGTCAAGACTGTTTTCTTTTCTCGCCTTTTCCTCCATCTCCCTGATCTTTGAGGACGGAATAAGCACTGTCACCGCTCCGCTGAGCTTGATATCTTCAACATCGCTTTTAATGCTTTCCTTTAATATATAAGACGGGAGCTTGTCCGAAACCTTTGTTACAGCACGGTCAAACGAAGCAACGGCCTTATCAGTGCAGTCCGTGTTGTGCTCGGCCCTGAAAGAATCGATCATACCGACAGAATATCTGAGAATATCGAGCGCATCGGAAGAATCCACCCTGCCGTCCGCATTGACGTCCGCCCTCGTAAGAGCATCCGGCGCAAGCTCGGCAAATCCGACGCTGTGATTGAGAACAGCCAGCGCATCCACGGAATTTATCGACGAATCGCCGTCAATATCACCGTATTTCAGCCCATCGGCAGCATTGCCGACAATCGGAAAAGCCGCCGCGAGGGTAACCGATAACAATCCTGAAAATAATCTTTCGGTAATTTTTCGCATCTCTTCCCTCCGTAAAACAAAATGCAGAAACACTCATACCATTTTTGTAAATTATATAACAATACCCTCAAGTTGTCAATAGCAAATTTCTGTAAGTAATACCATTATATATGAAGCAGAAAGATTGTCTAACCGTTGACATTTCCCGAAAGATAATATATAATACAAATGAATACTATGAATCGGAGGAATAAAAATGAAGAAAATATCATCGTTTTGCTCCGTGACTCTTGCGCTGATTCTTGCGCTTTCCTGCCTTGTGTTTCCCGCAGCGGCGGCAAACGTAACAATCGTCCGCAAACCGGATCAAACAACCTTTTATCAGGGTATTGATTGGATGTATGACAAAACAGGAACAATAGAATTGATGAAAGACCTCAATATTGCCGGCACAAAACTTTCGTCAAACAATAAAACGGTGGAATATAAAACAGGCGTTACAGGTCCGAATATGTATGCCAAAAGCGAGTCCGGCAAATGGCAGACGGGTAAGAACACCCTCCGCATTTACTGCGATCATTTCGGCTCGTCGTTTGCAACGCTCGATGTTACCTTTGCCACGGCAAAGAGTATGAGCATCGTCCGCACGCCAAAGACAAAGCTCGTTCTCGGTGCGGAATGGAGTATGGGAATCGGCAAGGACGTGGAAATGACGAAATTCGACCTCACGGGCACAATCATCAGCGTTAATTACAGTGATTCGGCTAAGAAAGAGATTTCTTATCCCAATGCTTGTATGAACTGGTCAATTCCCGAGAACACCGAGGTTGTAATGCCCGGAAACGGTACTCTTTATGTAACATTCTGCGGTCTCAAGGCACCGTTTAAGGTTGTTTATATCACGGAAACCAATTTTAAAAAGGGTGACGTAAGTCTTGACGGAAACGTCAATTCCTATGATTCACTCAACATTCTTCAATATTCGACAGGAAGTATCACACTCAGTCCGACTCAGATCAAGCTCGCCGACGTTGACGGCAGTTCAAGAGTAAATTCCCTTGACGCATTGATTGTTCTTCAGTACGTTGTCGGACTCAAAAAATCATTATAAAAAATAAGGAGGCAGTGAAAGTGAAAG
>USJJ01000305.1 GCA_900554995.1 uncultured Ruminococcus sp.
CGGGACAAGAAAGAGATAAAAAAGCTCATTCTTACAGCTTCGGGCGGTCCGTTCTTCGGCAGAAAACGTGACGAGCTTGTCAACGTCACGGTCAAAGAGGCGCTGAATCATCCGAATTGGAGTATGGGAGCGAAAATTACGATTGATTCCGCTTCAATGATGAACAAGGGTCTTGAGCTGATTGAAGCCGTATGGCTTTTCTCAATGGATCCGAAAGATATTGACATCGTTGTTCACCGTCAGAGCGTTATTCATTCTCTCGTTGAATTTTGTGACAATTCCGTCATCGCTCAGCTCGGAGTTCCGGATATGAGGATTCCAATACAGTATGCGTTGACATATCCGAATAGGATACCGTCACCCGTCAAGGAGCTTTCGCTGACGGATTACGGAACGCTTACTTTTGACAAGCCGGATTACGAAACATTCGGACTTATAAATGTCTGCCGAAAGGCAATTGATGACGGCGGACTTTTCCCTGCCTGCGCAAATGCGGCGAACGAGGAGGCAAACCTTGCTTTCAGACAGGGCAAAATTAAATTTTTACAGATTGAGGAACTGGTCAGGGAGACCGTTGAGAACGCTCAGCGCTTTGATACATATAAACTCGGCGACGTTTTGGATATGTATAACTGGGCGAGGGGTTATGTTAAAGAAAAAATAATGGGCTGAGGTCGCTCGGCTCACGAAAGAGGCGATTAAAATAGGATTCTTATCTGCACTGGCAAGCAAATGGACGATTCTGCTTGCGATAGTATTCTTCGGCATAATAATTATGGTGCATGAGGCAGGGCACTTCACCTTTGCAAAAATTTTCGGCGTAAAGGTAAACGAGTTTTCCCTCGGTATGGGACCGACCCTCATAAAAAAGAAAAAGGGCGAGACGCAGTATTCGTGGAGGCTTCTGCCGATCGGCGGCTTTGTCAGTATGGAGGGCGAGGACGAGGCCAGCACCGATGAGCGTGCGTTCAACAATAAGCCCTGCTGGCAGAGGATAGTTATCGTAGTTGCAGGCGCGCTTGTTAATATTATTCTCGGACTTATAATAATTGCTATAACGCTCGGCGTGACAGACAACCTTTCCGGTACAAGCTATGTGAATTTCTTTACGGATAACGGGAAACAGGTTGCCGAATATAACGGGCTCAAAGCAAAGGACAAAATATTGAAAATTGACGGAAAAAGAGTGTATTATTACACCGATGTTCCGTATCTTCTCAGCCGTGACGAGGGCTCGACCGCAGATATTCTGGTCGAGAGAGACGGCAAAAAGGTTGAAATTAACGGCGTTGAAATGCCCTATTCAAAAATAGTTATGGTCGGCGTTGACAAGACCGCCGGAACCGTGTTCAAGGACACGTTCAAGGAATCTGTCAGTATGTTCAGAATGGCTTGGTTGAGTCTCTTTGACCTCGTGACCGGCAAATATTCCGTAAAGGACGTCTCGGGTCCTGTCGGTGTTGTCGACTATGTTTCCGATGCGGCACAGGAATCGGTTAAAACGGCGGACTACACAGGATTGCTCAGCATAATGGCGCTCATTACGATAAATATCGGCGTGTTCAATCTTCTGCCGATCCCTGCACTTGACGGCGGACGCCTTTTCTTCCTGCTCATCGAGCTTGTAAGAAGAAAGCCGATAAAGCAGAGGTATGAAGCCCTTGTTCATGCGATCGGTATGGTAATCCTTCTGCTGTTTATGGCGGCGATAACGTTTAAGGATATCTATTCGCTGATTGTGAAGTGAGGATAAAGATACAAAGAAAAATAGTCGTTATTTTAATTCAAACCGAGGTATTAAAATGGAACGAAGAAAAACGAAAAAAATAAAAGTCGGAAACACATATATCGGCGGTGACGCACCCATAACGGTGCAGTCGATGCTCAACAAACCCGCTCACGATATCGAGGCGAGCGTTAAACAGGCGGTCGAGCTTGAAAAGGCGGGCTGCCAGATTATCCGAGGCGCAATTCCCGATATGGACGCAGTGAAGCTGATTCCTGCGCTCAAGGAAGCGGTGAGTGTGCCGATTGTTGCGGACATTCATTTTGACTATCGCCTTGCTATTGAAGCGGTTGCGGCGGGAGTTG
>USJJ01000306.1 GCA_900554995.1 uncultured Ruminococcus sp.
ATATTCTACAGGATAATTCATGGCAGAGTAGAGTACTCTATCTAATCTAATTTTGCCAGTTGTTTCATCAATTTCAAATTTATTTTTGCTCAACGTTGATACTCCTTTTCATAATTTACCGTTACATTATATTACCGTTTTCGTCCAAAATCAACCTTTAGCTAACCTTTGACAATATATTGTCCGTGTTCTATAATATAAATGGTGATTTTATGTTGAATAATAGAAATTTTGAATATAACAAAAAGATTCCGCAAGGCAACGGCTACATAAACGGACAGGCAAAATGCTCGGTCTCGGATATGAAATACGGACTTTTCAGAATGGCGTACAACGGCTGCGGAGTAATTGCACTTTATAATCTGATGTTTTGCAAAGGAAAGAAAATGAGTGTTGCGGATATTGCACGTGAAATTTACCCTTATTCGGCAATTCTGTTCGGTATTTTCGGAAACAGAATGCTCAGAATTTGCAGATTTTTTGACAGCCACAGAATTAAATATAAGAATGTCGGAAAGTCAGCCGATACGATAAGTTCTTTTCCGAAATACGACTGCTGTATTCTCGGACTTTGGAACAGCTACCGCAACCCGTTCAAGGGCAAGCATTTTGTTTTTGTCCGCAATGTCGGTGGTAAGGCGGTTGTTTATAATTATTCAAGCTATCTGACAAAACCGAAAACCTTTGACAGTCTTGAGGAGTATCTGAACGGCAGAAGATTGACCGTTGCTTACTTTTTTGAATAAAAACAGCGGGTCTGAACTCATTCACAGACCCGTTATTTTTACTTTTTGAAATGTTCCTTGATTCTTTTTGCCGCCTCGGCAGTATCGTTTGGATCGCCGAATGCGGAAAGTCTGAGAAATCCCTCGCCGCAGGAGCCGAATCCGACGCCCGGGGTTCCTACAATCTGAAGCTCGTTGAGAAGATAGTCGAAAAACTCCCAGCTGCCCATATTGCTCGGACACTTCATCCATACATACGGTGAGTTTTTGCCGCCGACATACCAGAATCCGCAGTTGTCAAGCGCATCCATAATCACCCTTGCATTCTTCTTGTAAACGGAGATGCTCTCGTGAATCTGTTCCTGTCCCTCCGGGGTGAAAACGGCGCAGGCGCCTTTCTGGAGAATGTAGGAAATGCCGTTCGTTCTCGTTTCACGGTTTCTCGACCACACGGAATTGAGATTTACTCCCATTCTTTCGAGCTTTGACGGAACTACCGTATAGCCGACTCTCGTTCCGGTGAAGCCTGCTGTTTTTGAAAATGAGCAAACCTCGATTGCGCAGGTGTCGGCACCCTCAACCTCGTAAATGCTGTGGGGGACGTCGTCCTCTTCAATAAATATCTCATATGCGGCGTCGTAGAGTATTACGGCGTCCTTTTTATTTGCATAATCAATCCATTTCTTCAGCTTTTCACGTGTATAAGCCGAACCCGTGGGATTGTTTGGAGAGCAGATGTAAATTATATCTGCGTCAATACTCTCGTCGGGGAGCGGCAGAAATCCGTCGGACTCACCCGCAGGCAGATGAATGACATTTCTGCCGTAGAGGAAGTTGGTGTCGACATATTCGGGGTATGCGGGCTCAATGACAAGAACCGTGTTGTCACGGTCAAACATTTCAAGAAGATCTCCCAAATCGTCGCAGGCACCGCTTGAAACAAATATTTCGTCTGTCGTGAGATTTACTTTCCAACCTGCATAATACTTTGAAATCGCCTCACGCAGGAACATAGCACCGTGCTCGGGCATATATCCGTGAAAGGTTTCAATTTTTGATTGATCGTCAACCGCCTCGTGCAATGCTTCAATAACCTTTTTGCAAAGAGGGAAGGAGACATCACCTACTCCGAGCTTGAGAACTCTCTCACCGGGATGAGCGGCAAGATATTCGTCGGTTTTTCTGTAAATCGTGTTAAAAAGATATGTATCCTTGAGTTCCGTGTAGTGCATATTCGGTTTCATTATGCGTTTACCTCTCCTTCAAAAGAAATCTCGGCAGGACCGGTCATTGTGACCGTGTTATCTGTTGCAATATTAATAATAAGCGTTCCGCCGTCAAGATGTACGGCAACGTCGGTGTTA
>USJJ01000307.1 GCA_900554995.1 uncultured Ruminococcus sp.
GTCTGCGCATCCGTCACAAGCGTGTATCTTCCGCTTCCGATCGGGAGCTTTGAAGAGGTCTCCGCAGCCGTGGTACTTTCTTCATCCCCGTCGCTCTCGACCTGTGCCGCCGTGACATCACTGCCCGATTTTATAATCGGGAAAACAAGATTTGCCGCCTCGTCGCTTTCGGCAGCCGTGAGGGTGAAATTGACCTTATTGTTTCCGTCCGCCGTCGCCTGAGAGATATTTTCGAGGTACGGAATGAACGGAGTGCTTTTTTTCGCAAGTTCAAATGAATAGACTACATCCTTAGCGGTGAGCGCCGTGCCGTCGGTAAATTTTAATCCGCTTTTAATCGTAACCAAGAGCGTTTTTGAATTAAGACTGTGATTTTCGGCAATGACATTGACGGGTTTAAACTCCGAATCAACGGCAAAGAGCGAATCGTACATAAGAGAGGAAATGTATCGGTTCATAGTTCCCGTCGAGGTATAAGGATTGAGCGAATCCGTTCTGAGGTACGGCAGGGTGTAGCCGATTTCGTCAATCCCCTCTTTTTCCGTATGCGTCTTTCCGAGCGATCCGATGACCGCCGCACCGTCCTTACAGCCGTAAAGCGACAAAAGCATAACGGCGCAGGTCAAAGCCGCAATTATTCTCTTTATATGCTCAGACATATTATAACTCCCTTAAAATAACAGAATGAATTTTTTCGGTTAAGCCGCTTTTTTCATTTATTTCAAAGATGCAGCCGTTTATCGCAATATCCGTTTCCTTGGCTTTGAAAACGCTCGGCATACCCGTTTTGAGCGATCTGATTATTATCTCAGGCTCGATTCCGAGCACCGAGGTCTCACTGCCGCACATTCCGAGGTCGGTTATGTATCCCGTTCCGTTCGGCAGGATCTGTGCGTCTGCCGTCCGAACGTGGGTGTGCGTTCCGAAAAAAGCGGAAACACGGCCGTCGGCATAAAATCCGAGCGCCCTCTTTTCCCCCGTTGCTTCGGCGTGGAAATCGACTATTTTAATCTTACAGTCCGATATTTCATCAATCGCCCTGTCGAGCGAGTCAAACGGATTGGCATAATTCGCATTAAAAAATGCGCTGCCTATAAGATTGATAACTCCGACACGGTATCTTCCCATATCGAGCACGCCGACTCCCTTGCCCGGGCAGGACGGGTGCATATTGTACGGTCTGATTACATAGTCGTGCTCGTCGATATAATCGTGGAACTCACGGCGGCGAAAAACGTGATTGCCCGTTGTTATGAGATCAACTCCTGCGGAAATAAGCGCCTCTGCGGAGTCGGGCAATATGCCGTTGCCGCAGGCGGAATTTTCACCGTTTGCGATACACACGTCGATTCCGTATTCTCTTTTTATCTTCGGAAGCCTCGCCGTAATCGCCCTGCATCCGCCGTCGCTTACAACATCCCCGAGAGCAAGAAGTTTCATATAACCACACTTTCACTACCGTAATATTACTTTATATTATATCAAAGAGAATATAATTTGTACAGAAAAATTGAAATAAATATTGACATAATTACAGGAAAATATTAAAATTAAAAAAAGGTTTTTCGGCATTTGCCGTAATAATCATATAATAATGAAGCAAGGAGAATGTATTAATATGAAAATGGTTAAAAAGATTCTCGCGGTTTTGCTCGTTGCCGTTATGACTCTCGGCATTGTTTCCGTCTGCGCATCGGCAGCTCCTGCGGCTCCGAAATTCAGCTATGCCGTTAAGTCTCAGACGAACAGCACGGTTACGATCGAGTTTAAACTGGCAAGCGGCGCTTTCAATTCATTTGACATCAAGTTTGACGTCAGCGGAAACATCGGTGCCTGTCAGAGCATTAAAACAACAAGCGAGTTCAACAACACCCGCTTCAGCTACGAGGATAACGGTGCGGTCGTCACAACGGCGTCAAATCCGAAAACCGCAATGATTTCCATTGCCTCAACAAAGGCCTTTGACAAAGCAATATCAATCTGCGAAGCCGTTTTCGCCAAGAAAAGCTCCGCAACGGTTAAGTCCTCCGACTGCAAGATAGTTTTCTCAAGCTGTGTTGTTTCCTCGGGTGACAAAAAC
>USJJ01000308.1 GCA_900554995.1 uncultured Ruminococcus sp.
CAGGAGATTGTCCCAGATATGAATCATCAGATTTTCATTGCCGTAGTATTTCACAGACTCAAGATCTGCGTCAATTTCGATGTTTTTCTCCTCCCAGACCGATTCCATACCGACAATAGACTGCCTGATTTGCTCGTCAAGCAAAAACTCCGATTGATCCGTCGGAATCGAACGATTTTCAATCTTTGAAAGAAGTAAAATGCTTCCGATCAGTGTTGACAGCCTCTGAGTGCTGACTATAATTCCGTCAACATATTTCTTTTGATCCTCTTCAAGTTCGTCGCAGTCCTGCAAAAGCATCGCATACCCCTCAACGGCATTGATCGGGGTTTTAAATTCGTGTGAAACGTTTGACACAAAGTCGCTTTGAATTATTTCAATTGAACCCAGCTCGTGAGCCATCATATTAAAGCCGGAGTAAATCTCACGAATCTCCTTGATCTTCGACTTGGTTGTCAGCCTTGCAGAAAAATCGCCGTCAGCGATTTTCTCCATTGCCTTTCCCATCTTCTTTATCGGATCGGAAAACCATTTTGAAATAAGACTTGTAACAATAAAGCAAAAGATCAAACCGAACGCAATAATTCCGACAATCAGCGGCACACGAAGCGCCGTTGACGACATTCGTGTAAACAGCGAATTAGCGCCGATCGACAGCAGAATACAGATAACCAGCTCAGCTGCGACCAAAAGGCTCAGCCTCATCCTGAGACCGAATATCTGGTCCTTTTGATTACGAATTTCTTCAAATATTTCTCTGCTTTTCATAGCCTTACCACCTTATAGCCGACGCCACGGATCGTAACTATTTTAAAATCCTTGCTGTTACGGAACCTGTCCCTGAGCCTGCCGATGTGTACATCGACCGTGTGAGTGTCCGAATCATTTTCATAGCCCCAGATCTCGTCCATAAGCTGATTTCTCGTAAAGATTCTGCCCGGATATGCCGACATTTTATAAAGAATCATAAACTCTTTCTGCGGAAGAATAAAGCTGTCGTTTTCCGTTGTGACCGTCAGAGAATCAAGATCCATAACTGTTGATCCGATAGTCTGTCTCCGCTCATTTATCATCTGCGCACGGCGTAAAAGTGCACCTACCCGCAGAACCATCTCGTTGACATTGACGGGTTTTACCATATAATCATCGGTCCCCGAAATAAATCCCTTGCGCATATCGTCAAATGCGTCCTTTGCCGTTATCATCATAACGGGAATGTGGTTATCTCTCTCCCGGAGCTGATGGACGAACTCATAGCCATCCATCACGGGCATCATAATATCAGAAATAATAAGATCATAGTAATCCTTGTCGAGCTCATCAAGAGCCTCACGACCGTTTGATACGCCTTTTACGGAGTAGCCGTTCTTTGTCAGCACGTGAGAAAACAGCCTGCAAAGCTCCCTGTCGTCCTCTGCAATAAGTATCTTAAGCATATGCGTTCCTCCAAAAATTTGTTACACCCATTTTATCATACTTTTTTTAATTAAGCCAGCCTTGTACAGACATTTATATTTATCTGCAAAAATAAAGCCACTCGCAAACGAGTGACTTTACATATTACTTATATAAAAGCAGGCTTTATCCATACAGAAATCAGTTTTCCGTCACGGATAGCCGCAACCGTATTTTGAGCAAATTTGACAGACTCACAATTTAACAAATCATCAGGATTACCAATACAGACTGCCCCACTATACTGATCAAAAAAGCATTTGAAGTTTCCGCTGTACCGTATTCCGGCTCCCGGCTCTGCCTCAGAATCCATATTTACATATAACAATCCGCATCTGTAATTCGGCACCGAAAGCGATCTTTCAATCCAATTATTGCGAGAAAAAAGCGCTAAGCTATTTTACCTCGCAAGAATATACTGAGGACTACCGTAAAATGCAGTATTCTCATATTTTATATAAAAACCTCATTATCTCTTTCCACCTAAACAATTGTTTATCAATAATCTGCAAATAGAAAGTGTATAAACAACAAAAGACCGCAGAATTGCGGTCTTTCAAGGTTACACACCCTCAAAACTGAACAAAGAATGAATTTAGATAAAGAATTGGGAATTG
>USJJ01000309.1 GCA_900554995.1 uncultured Ruminococcus sp.
CATAGCGTCTCTCTTGTCTGCATATTTCGGCTTTTCCTCTTCAAATCTGTCAATGAGAAATACCGAATAGTCCATCGTGACGCCAAGCTGCAGGATTGCGGCTATACATTGCGTAATGTACGATATCTGACCGAATATGAAATTGGTGCCCATATTATAGACAACCGCCATACACAGTGCCGCCAGAAGAACCCACGGCTCAACCCACGATTCCATACAGAACGTCATAACAACAAGGGCGATTGCAATTGCGATTGCGATGAAGATCGGGGCCTGCGAATCCGCAAGGTCACGAGTATCTTTCATTATAACTCCCATACCGCTGAGGAAGCACTGCTTGTTGAGGAGTGCTCTTACGTCCTCGATGGCTTTCATCGTTTGATCGGTAACTGCCTTGTACTTATACTGGATAAGCATCATTGTGCACTTGCCGTCTTTACTGTAAAAAATATCTTTAACAACCTGCGGAATAGCCTCCTGCGGGATGCTGATATCTGCGATATCGTCCACCCAGATAACACTGCTGACGTTATCTACCTTAGCAATTTTTTCTTTCAATGCGGCGATATCCTTTGACGGCATATCTTCAATAACAAGGAATGACATTGAAGCACTGTTAAAGGTTTCATCAAGCTCATTTTCACCCTTGACGGAATCAAGTTCACCCGGCAGGTACGAAAGAATGTCGTAGTTGACGAATGTATTGATGTAGCCGATTGCAGCCGGGATGAGGAGCAAAACTGCGATGAACGTTATTGTCCTCGGGTGATAAGAAATGAATTTTGCTATTCTTTTCATCTATAACCGATCTCCTTTTTTAGAATTTTATATGGCACTTTACAAGTAATATGTAAAGATTAAAAGGGTATTAAGCTGATTTATTTTTTTCGTCTGTCGGAGGTTCGGAAATTATGTTTTCAACGCTTCTTAAAAGCAGCGGCTTGATTTCCGAAATCTTGAACGGCGATTCAAAAACAAACGAGTCGTAGCAAACCGAGCCGACAAGTGTTACGATAAGATAAATTCTTTTGAGCGTTTCATGTTCGGAAAAACCGTTTTCGAGATTTTCGTGAACCAGATCGCTGAGCATTGATTTAAGCCGTTCATCCTCAATCGTGTTGAAATAGCTCAAGCATGAGGAAAAATTTTTCCCTATGAGGGTAATGATTTCTTTATGCTCTTCGAGATAATCAATGATTTTTTCTGTTATAAAAAGCATCTGCTCGGGGAAAGACATCCGGCAGGTCTCTTTTTTCTTCATCAATTCCTCAAGCACATAGCGAAGAATTAAAGCACACTTTCGGATGATTATACGCTCCATGAGGTCATGCTTATCCTTAAAATAAAGGTAAAACGTGCCCTTGGCAATTCCTGCACTCTTGACAACGTCGTCAATTGAGGTGTTTTTGAAGCTTTTTTCAATAAAAAGCTCATAGGCAGCATCAAGAATACTCGTCCTTTTATTCTGTTGCTTTTCAGACATCTTACTCATTTTGCATATCTCCGCAATAAAATGACTATCGGTCACTTTTGTTTTCGTTTAACATTATACGCAAAAATGACCGATAGTCAATATTTTTTTTAAAATTTAATAATTTGTTAATATTTTAATTGAGAAGGAACACCGAGAGGTTGAGATAAGCCGCAAATGTAAGCCATAAAATATAGGGGATCTGCAATAATCCGGCTAACCTTGAAACCCTGTAAAACATAACGGTCATAGCGATAACGGGTGCCCAAAGAACTGTCAACCATATGAAGGAGAAAAGATAAGCATTGAGCAAAAAGAAGAATATCGGCCACATAAAGTTCATCGCAAGCTGGATTGCGTAAAGTGCAAGCGGCTGTTTGGCCTCGCTTTTATCCTTTTCAAAGACAAGGTAGGATGAGATACCCATCAGAATATAGAGAACTGTCCATACGACGGGGAAGATCCAATCGGACGGTGAAAGCGGCGGCTTTGTGACGGACTCAGAATAGGCCTTGAATCCGCCGTTAACAATCAGCGATGAGATTCCGCCGACAGCAAGGGGAATAGCAACTGCGATT
>USJJ01000310.1 GCA_900554995.1 uncultured Ruminococcus sp.
TTTTCTACGGTAATCTTACCGAAAATCCGTTCGGCGGCAGAGGGGTCAGCTATTATAACGAGAGCTTTCTTGTGAAAAATTCAAGGCTCACGGCTCAGGGCATGCTCAGAATAACACTCGAAAATGTTGACAGGGATTTATATTCTATGAACGCCGCCGTGCTCGGCTACGGCAGGTGCGGCAGTGCGATATGCAAATCCTTGCAGGCGAACGGAGCACGGGTTGTCTCGGTGTCGAGAAATTCACATTCCGCCGAATTGGCTCGGAACGAAAGACTAATCCCGATGACTTATGACGAGTTCTTCAGGAAAATACGAGATTTTGATATAATTGTCAATACCGTTCCGTACAACATATTGGACAGGGGCACTATGGAACGCCTGACATCGAAAAACCTGTATATCGAGATTGCATCAAAGCCGTACGGGTTCAATATAAACGAAACAGATAAATACAATTTCAGATACATTCTTGCCGAAAGCTTGCCGGGACGGTTTACGCCGACAAGCGCAGGCGCAAACATCGCCGATACGGTCATTGAATTGATAAAGGAGGGTAAGGATGAATAAGGTTGTGGGCTTTGCTCTTTGCGGATCATTCTGCACATTCAGCGATGTTATACCGCAGATTGAAATGCTCAGAAAGCTGAATTACGATATAGTGCCGATAATGTCGGGGATAGCCTATGAAACAGACACGAGATTCGGCAGGGCGGAAGAAATAAGGAACAGGATCGAGACAGTATGCAAGCACGAAATACTGCACACAATACCCGAGGTTGAACCGATCGGACCGAAAAAAATGCTCGATGTGCTTGTTATTGCTCCGTGCACGGGGAACACGGCTGCAAAGCTCGCCAACGGGATAACCGACACCTCGGTGACAATGGCGGCAAAATCTCATCTCAGAAATGGCAGACCCGTCGTCATAGCCGTTTCAACCAATGACGGATTTGCCGGGGCGGCGAAGAACATAGGGAGCCTGCTTAACTATAAAAATATTTATCTTGTCCCGTTCAGACAGGACGATCACGAGAAGAAACCGCGTTCACTTGTTGCGGATTTCGCACTCATACCGGAAGCGGTGGAGGCAGCGCTCAAAGGAGAACAGCTTCAGCCGATCGCCAAGGATCCCAAATAAAGTTTAAGGCAATACCGCAGCTTCAGCCTGTGCGGTATTGCCTTAATTCGTCTTTCTTCGGATGTAAAAATAAAAGCCAAGCATCACTGATGCTCAGCCGTATTGATTTCGTAATTGCCGCTTTTCAAGATTCTGATAAGGTCGGCATTGGTTTTGATTTTTTCATCGGTGATAATTCCCGACGCATTGCCTCTCTGGCTTTCACGGTGATAATCCGCACCGCCGGTCACAATCTTGAAGTTCTCCTTTTTCGCCCACTCCTGTGCCTTTTGATTGAGATTCTTGTCCCTGTCCTTGCCGTTAAAGATCTCGCAGCCGTCAATATACTTCGGATTCGCCCTGTGAATATACGGACGGAATGGGTGCGCCTGAACGATAACGGCTCCGCTCTTCTTTACAAGCTCATAGAACCGTCTCGGTCCCTTAAACAGCATATTGCCGTTGTTCTTGACAAAATCCTCGTCAATTCCGTATACGAGATAATCGTTCGTCGTTGCAAAGTATCTTATCTCCATACCGAGCAGAACCGTAAAGTCATCACCCGCCGCCTCAAGTGCATTATGATAGCCGCGCAGATACCTGTCAACGTCAATCTGCTTTTTGAACGAGCTGTCCGTGCCGAATGTCAGAAAAGAATAGTGATCGGTAATGACAAGTCCGCTGTAACCTATTGACTTGTAAAATTCAACCGTGTCCTTTGCCAATGCCGCCGCACATTCGCTTGTCTCTGCGGTGTGGCAATGCAGTTCGTACTTGTATTTCATCGGGTTTCCTTCTTCGGTTTATACTTTAACAGGTAATTATTGGGCTTTTGTTATGATAGACAGCAAGAAAAGTCTGATAAAATTCTACTCTCTCAGTCAGCCTTGCTGACAGCGTCTCGCTGCGGCTCGGTCACGCCACGGCT
>USJJ01000311.1 GCA_900554995.1 uncultured Ruminococcus sp.
GGATCTTGTAGGTTGCGACCTGTCCGCCGAGGCCGGGACCTTCTTCCTGTACGGCAGCGGAATAATAGATCGTGCTGCTGTGCGGAAGCTTTTCCAGCTCCTGCGCTGCCGCCAGCATAACTGCAACGCCCGCCTTATCGTCCATTCCTCTGGCACACATGATATCGCCGTCCAGCATAAAGGGCTTGCGGCGTATCAGCGCAACATCACCCGGCTGAATAAGTTTCTTTACCTCGTCGAGAGAAAGACCGGTATCGATATAAAGCCAGTCCGTGCGCAGGTTGATGATATTCTTTGCATCCTGCGGCTTGTCCGGGCGTGCACAAATGACGCCAGGGACTTCTTTCTTACCGTAAATGACGACATCTTGGCATTCCAGACACAGCGTGTTATAGTATCCGACAGGAGAGAATCGCAAAAATCCATCTGCCATCACTTCCGTGATCATGAAGCCCAACTCATCGACATGCGCCTCAAGCATAACGCTGCGTGACGTTTCTCCCTTTTTGGAGAAAATATAACTGCCGCGTCTGTCATTCTCGTACGTATCCGAGAACGGCATAAAATACTTGGGAAGCAAATCCGGAGTCATTTGCTCAAACCCTGAAACAAACGGTCTATTGCAATACTCTAACAAAAAATCGCAAACCAAACCACATTACCTCCTTGTTAAATAAACTACCGCTCATGAAACAGCGAGATCGTACAGGCCATCAAACAGCGGTTTTGCACCTTCCATTCATGCCGTACCGGCATTCATTTTGTCATTCGACAAGGTACTGGATGGATTTGTAACTTTCCTCAATCTGCCCGCTTGCTTTTCTCGCTATTTTATTATAATATACAATTGTTATGTTTTAATTGTCAATATGGAGACGTTATTTCTTTTTAGTCTGTGTGGAATTATTTTCTCGCATTATGTGAATATTGCACAATTTCAGCCGATAATTACAGTAAAATTTTTCATTGAATAAAAAATCTTTTATTTTGAAATTACACGCTCCCCTCCACCACGCAAATGTCTCCTTTTCTGCACTGAACACAGCGAACTGAAAAAAGGCGCATCTTTTCCGACGATGCTTGCGCAGTCCTTTGGCACAGTGGAAGCATGGCGTATCGACATGGCAGAGTTTAACGAAAAAAACGAAAAACGAAATGGAAGGAAACTGACAATGACGGAACCTATTACTGCTGTAGAACTGACGAAAACTGACCTCTGCATTCTCGACTCATACACCTGTCTGGCAAAGGGACTGTCGGAATATCTCGGCACCGGCTATGAAATTGTGGTACAGTCCCTTGGAAATCCCGACGAGGGCGTGATCTGCATCATGAACGGGCACTATACCGGACGAAAGATCGGCGCGCCCATCACAGACTTTGCCCTTGAGATGTTCGAACGTATAAAATCGCACGATGGCACCCCCTATGCAACCTATTTTACTGAAAATAAGAACGGTGAGCCGATCCGTTCCACCACCATTGCAATCCACGGAGAAAACCATCGCGTCATCGGCTTTATCTGTATCAACTTCTTCCTGAACCTGCCCCTCGCCACGTTCATTCGAGAAAACTATTTCTCCGAGCATCTGCGTGTATTCTCCGAGACTTTCGCGGAAAATTCCCGGGAGATCATCGAAAAGCAAGTCGTGAAAATTCGCGATGAGGTCTTTTCCGACAAGAATATCTCTCTGAACAACAAGAACAAGGAAATCATTTTCCGCTTAAGCAACTGCGGGATCTTTAACCTGAAAGATAGCGTTGTCCTCGTAGCAGAGCAGCTCGGGATCTCCAAAAACACGGTCTACCTCCACCTCCGTAACTGCCTGTAACACAGGCGCGGCGTCACCCGGAGCACTGCATCGTTTTTTCAAAATCAGCTTTCCATCTCGGATGGGAAGCTCGTGCGAAAGGCTCCTTTTATTGATTTAAGGCAACACCGCACAATTTGGCAAGCAGATTCGGCGAGAGATTTTTCGTCAAATCAAGCTTTTCAAACCGCAGAATTGGCGGAAAAGATCCACCGATTGCCGATGG
>USJJ01000312.1 GCA_900554995.1 uncultured Ruminococcus sp.
GAGACCATGACCGACCTTTACGAGGTCAAGGCAGCTCTCCTTGCGGCAAAGGAAAATACCGACAAGCCCGTTATCTGCACCATGACCTTTGAGAGAAACGGACGAACATTTACGGGTGTATCCCCTGCCTGTGCGGCTGTCACTCTTACGGGACTCGGTGTTGACGCTCTCGGTGTCAACTGTTCACTCGGTCCGGATGAGCTTGAACCCGTTGTTTCCGAGATGTCGAAATACACAAATCTTCCCCTTGTAATCAAGGCTAACGCAGGTTTGCCCGATCCTAACAGCAACGAGTACAACATTATGCCCGACAAATTTGCCGAGTGCGTTTGTTCACTCCTCAAATACGGTGTTAAGGTTATCGGCGGATGCTGCGGAACGAATCCCGATTATATTGCAAAAATTAAGTCGGAGGTTGCCGACAGAGAATATCAGCCTCAGACAAAAAGCGTTGACACAACCGTTTGCAGTTCAACGACGGTTGTCGAAATCAACGGTCCGAGAATTATCGGCGAAAGAATTAACCCCACAGGCAAAAAGCTCTTTAAGCAGGCGCTTGTTGAAAATAATATTGACTATATCCTCACTCAGGCTCTCAGTCAGGTTCAGGGCGGTGCGGAAATTCTTGATGTCAATGTAGGTCATCCCGAAATTGACGAAAAAAAGATGATGGTGCGTGTTCTCAAGGCTATTCAGAGTGTGTGTGATGTTCCGCTCCAGATTGACTCCACAAAGCCCGAGGTTATTGAGGCAGGACTCCGCTACTACAACGGCAAACCGATTCTGAACTCCGTAAACGGTGAGGAACAGAGCCTTGCAACGGTTCTTCCTCTTGTCAAAAAGTACGGTGCGTCTGTTGTCGGACTTGCACTTGACGAAAATGGTATCCCGAAAACCGCTGAGGGCAGATTCGAGATTGCAAAACGAATTGTTGAAAGAGCCGAGGCTGTCGGCATTGACAGAAAAGATGTATATATCGACTGTCTTACTCTTACGGTTTCCGCAGAACAGGCTGCTTGCCGTCAGACTCTTGAGGCCTTGCACAGAGTAAAAACGGAACTCGGCTGTAAAACCTGTCTCGGTGTATCAAATATTTCGTTCGGACTTCCGGAACGTCCGACAGCAAATACGGCATTTTTAACAATGGCAATGCATTCAGGACTTTCGGCGGCTATTATGAATCCTTTATCTTCTCAAATGATGGGTGCCGTTGCGGCATTTAACGCGTTGATGGGATTTGATGAAGACTGCAGAAATTATATAGAAAGGTTCAGCGAAACCGAAAAAAACGAAAAAGCTGCGTTTACAGAGCTTTCTCTGCGCGATATTATAGAGCTGGGTCTTAAAAGCGCGGCATATGACAAAACTCTTGAAATGCTTAAAAATACAGACGGACTTGAGATTATAAACGGGCACATAATTCCGGCTCTTGATGCGGTAGGAAAAGGATTTGAAGAAAAGAAAATTTATCTTCCGAGTCTCCTCTCATCTGCGGAAACGGCAAAAAATGCATTTGCCGCAATTTCCGATTCATCAAAGGAGACAAAAAGCGGAGAAGATAAAATTCTGCTTGCCACCGTTCACGGCGATATTCACGATATAGGAAAAAATATTGTGAAGCTTTTGCTTCAGAATTACGGTTTTGATGTTGTGGATCTCGGAAAAGATGTGGAAAGCGAAAAGATTGTTGAATGTGCCGTCCGCGAAAACATACATCTTATAGGACTTTCGGCGCTTATGACTACAACCGTTTCTTCTATGGAGGAAACAATAAAAGCACTGAGAGAAACGGGCAAAGATTTTAAAATTGTTGTGGGCGGTGCCGTGCTCACGCGCGAGTACGCCGATATGATAGGCGCTGATTGCTACGCGCCCGACGCGCTTGCAACCGTAAATTATGCAAAAAAAATATTGGGGCATTGTTCGCATCGACCCGCTCATAAATTCGCCTTTGTTCGCAAAGTTACGGGGCGTGTTGCGCAAATGCGGGACCGGGTCGCATGCCCCTGATCGCAGTATAAAAATTCCCC
>USJJ01000313.1 GCA_900554995.1 uncultured Ruminococcus sp.
TCACAGCGTCTTGTTGTTGCAAAAATGCTTACCGAAAAAAAAGTATATACCGAAATTGTTAAGGAAACAGGTGCGTCAACCGCAACTATCAGCCGAGTGAAAAGAGCGTTGTTTGACAACGATACATACGGCTACACGCTTGTGCTTGACCGAATTAAAAACGGAGAAAAAGAGTAATGCCGAGCTATTTGTCATTTGCCCGATTTTATGACGGACTTATGCAGGACGCCTGCTATGAAAAACGCTGTGACTATATTTTAAAGCTTGCCGAAAGTTTCGGTCATGATATGGGCATAACGCTTGACCTTGCCTGCGGAACGGGAAGCCTCACAATCGAGCTTGCAAAGCTGGGGTATGATATGATCGGCGTCGATTCCGCATATGCAATGCTTTCACAGGCGCAGAACAAGAAATATGAGGAGAACGTCGATGTTCTTTTCCTCTGCCAGGATATGACCGAGCTTGACCTGTACGGCACAATCAGCGGTGCGGTCTGTATGCTGGACAGCCTGAATCACCTTGACAGCGCCGAGGAAGTTAAGAGGACGATAGAAAAGGTCGGACTTTTTATGGAGCACGGCGGAATATTTATTTTTGACGTGAATACAATATATAAGCACAGGGAAATTCTCGGGAACAATACGTTCGTGTATGACTGCGACGACGTCTACTGCGTGTGGCAAAACAGCCTTAATGACGACGACAGCGTGGATATTTCACTCGATATATTTGAGCGGAAGGACGGCGCCTATTACCGAAGCGGCGAGGAGTTTTCCGAAAGGGCATATCCGATCGGACAGTATAAGAAGTGGCTCGGGGACGCAGGCTTTGAGCTCTTGCATATTTACGACGAGATGAGCGACCGCGAGCTGAATGACCGAACTCAGCGTGCAGTGTTTGTCGCACGGTACAAAAATAGACGTTAGACGTTAGATTGCAGATGTCAGACGTGCATAAATCTAATGTCTAAAATCTGAAATCTAAAATCTATCTTCGGAGGAACGATAAAATGGGTAAATTGGTAAGATGTATTTCTCGGGACGGAACGCTTGTTATGATGGCGGCGGACACAACCGATATGGTCGAAAGATCACAGCAGATACACAAGACGTCGGCGGTAACTTCGGCGGCGCTCGGCAAACTTCTCACGGCGTCGAGCCTTATGGGAAGTATGCTTAAGGGCGAAAACGAGAGCATCACGCTGAGAATAAACGGCGGCGGTCCGGCAGGTACGGTTATGGCGGTTTCCGACAGCAGCGGCAATGCAAGGGGCTATGTTCAGAATCCCGTCGTTGAAATTCCGCTCAATTCAAAGGGCAAGCTCGATGTTGCAGGCGCACTCGGAACGGACGGATCTTTGACGGTTATCAAGGATCTTTGCCTGAAAGAGCCCTATGTCGGTCAGATTCCGCTTGTAAGCGGCGAAATCGCCGAGGATATAACGAGCTACTATGCAACCAGCGAGCAGATCCCGTCGGTATGTGCGCTCGGCGTGCTTGTCAATCCCGACCTTTCGATAAAGACGGCAGGCGGATTTATAATTCAGCTCCTGCCGACGGCGACGGACGACACGATAGACGCAGTCGAACGCTGTATTAAGGATATCCCGTCCGTTACGTCGATGCTTTGCGACGGGCTCAGCCCCGAGGAAGTCTGCAAAAAGGTTCTCGGTGAGTTTGAGCTTGATGTTCTTGACACGTCAAATCCCGTTTACAGGTGCAACTGCTCGCGTGAAAGGGTAGAGGCTGCTCTGATTTCCACGGGTAAGGATTCACTTGAGGAGCTTTCAAAAGAGGAGAACACCGAGGTCTGCTGTCAGTTCTGCGACAAAAAATATGACTTCAGCGGCGAGGAGATAAAAAGACTGCTCAAATCCGCAAAGAAAAAATAAAATCTCTGAAAAAAGTATTGACAAATTACTTATATTATGGTAAAGTATTGACTGTCGCTGCGGTACTGAGCAACGACGTTAAGAGAATATGGCGAATGGGAGCATAGCTCAGCTGGGAGAGCATCTGCCTTACAA
>USJJ01000314.1 GCA_900554995.1 uncultured Ruminococcus sp.
AAGCGCAGTGAGAAAAACGGCAGGGTTAGCTATTACGATAACTTCAGACACCGTGCAATGGTGCCGATAATCGACCTAAGGGGTAATGTTATCGCATTCGGCGGACGAGTGCTTGACGATTCAAAGCCGAAGTATGTCAATACATCCGATACGCTTGTGTATAAAAAGAGCAACGGAGTTTTTGCGCTGAATTTTGCAAAGAACGGCAACCCGGACAAGTTGATAGTCTGCGAGGGCTATATGGATGTTATCGCACTGCACCAGGCAGGCTTTACCAATTCCATTGCCTGTCTCGGAACGGCTCTGACGCAGGAACAGGCAAGACTTATATCGAGATATACCGACGAGGTTATCCTGTCCTACGACTCCGATGAGGCGGGACAGAAAGCCACAAGACGTGCGATCGGAATCTTCGGTCAGACGGGGCTGAAAATACGGGTCCTGAAGCTCACGGGTGGCAAGGATCCCGATGAAATTATTAAAAACTACGGCAGAGAGAAGTTTCAGAATCTTCTCGACGGTGCCGCAAATGATATAGAGTACAGTATTCTGCGTGAGCGTGAAAAGTATGATTTGGATTCGATAGACGGCAAGTCGAAATTTTTGACAGCTGTTGCCGATATCCTTTCAAAGGGCAATCCGATTGAGCAGGATATGTATGCCAACAAGCTGGCGACTGAGATGTCAGTCAGCAAGGACGCAATAATTCAGGAAATTAAAAGAGCCTATAAGCGGCGGACACGTGCACAGAGCAAGGAGCAATTCAATGAAATTGTCCGTGACACCGTGATGCCGAAAGATAATGTAAATCCGGAGCGCCCGAAGCATTATAAGGCGGCAAGGGCGGAGGAAACGCTGATTGCCACGATAATGCAGAACCCCGACTTCTACAAAAAAATCCGTGACAGAGTCAGTGATGACCTTTTTGTGACGGATTTTAACCGACGTGTTTGGTCGGCTCTGGCAAACAGGCTTGACAACGGCAGGGGAATGGATCTTTCACTGCTGTCCTCGGAATTTACGCCCGAGGAAATGGGAAGAATCGCCCAGTTTATCTCGATGAGAGACAGATTAAGCAACACCGTTGCGGAATGCGACGATTGTATAAAAGTTCTTGAAAAAGAAAAAAATAAGATGTCTGTTTCCGACGCGTCGCAGCTGAGCGACGAGGAGTTCAGAAATCTTTTCAAAAACCGAAACGGAAGTTAAACAAGGAGTAACGCTATGGAAAACAACGCAATGACAGCACCTTTGGACAAAAAGACCGTCCTCAAAAACCTTATTGAAAAGGGCAAGGCGAACGGTAAGCTCACAACTCAGGATATTGATCAGGCGATTCTGGATATTGATCTTGATATCGAGGATCTTGACAAGCTTTACGAGACGATTGAGAATCAGAATATCGAGCTTGTCGACGACCTTTCAAATGTTGACCTCGAGAATGTTGATTTTGATATGGATATGCCGAAATCGGCAGAGCTTTCAACCGAGGACGTTGACGACAAGAATCAGGGCGCAGACGATCCCGTCAAGGTTTACCTTAAGGAGATCGGACGTATTCCTCTTCTTACCGCAGAGGAGGAAATTGACCTTGCAATGAGAATAAATGATAATGACGCCGCCGCAAAGAAACGTCTTGCCGAGGCTAACCTCAGGCTCGTTGTTTCAATCGCAAAGAGATATGTCGGCAGAGGTATGCAGTTCCTCGATCTTATTCAGGAGGGCAACCTGGGCCTGATCAAGGCCGTGGAGAAGTTCGACTACACCAAGGGGTTCAAATTTTCAACCTACGCCACATGGTGGATCAGACAGGCTATTACACGTGCTATTGCAGATCAGGCAAGAACAATTCGTATCCCTGTTCATATGGTTGAGACGATCAACAAGGTTAAAAAGACAAACAGTCAGCTTCTCCACAAGAACGGCAGAGATCCGAGTGCCGAGGAGATAGCGCAGGAGCTTTCGATGCCTGTTTCAAAGGTACGTGAAATTCTCCGTGTTGCTCAGGAACCCGTTTCACT
>USJJ01000315.1 GCA_900554995.1 uncultured Ruminococcus sp.
CCTTAAAGCCGAAACCGAGCAGCAAGCTCGTTGCCTTTATGAGCACGCTGAGCTTGAGCTTATTTAGCGGCTTTTTGCGCTCTTCCCTGCTCATTCCTTGGTACCAAACGGGCAGAACAACCGTTATAACAGAAACGCCAAGGGTCTCGTTATAGATATCAAACATCGCATCAACGCCGTTTTTACGAAGATCGTTCTGAATTGCAATAAATTCATCCTTGTCACCGAAAGATTGACGGCCGACAAAAATTGCGTGCGAATGCTGGAGCTTGAGATTTGTACCCTTTGATATTTCGACCAATTCGTCCTCGGCTCTTAAAAGATGGGAGCGACCGAAAAGCGAATCATAGGACATTGACACCTTACTCTCCGCACGTGGGTGGACGGTAAGCGGCTTGTTATATTTACAACAGAGCTTAACAACCTTTTTCAGCTCCTCGGTATCGGCGTAAAGACCCGGTTCGTACATCAGGCCGAGCGAAACGCCCGCCGCACCGTCACGGAGATTATCCTCAAGGATTTGGAGCATTTTCTCCTCCTCCTGAGCCGAGAGCTTTCTGTTTTCATAGCCAGAAACAGATGCACGGGCAGAGCAATGACCGACAAGCGTCGCCACATTACAGGGCATATTTCTGTCTATTGCGGCGTTAAATTCCTTTATCGAGCCGTATTTTCCGGTCGTTCCGTTAAAGAAGAAGAGGCCGCCGCCTATTTTGTCCTTATAGGGCGTATCGTCATCAAAGCCGATAGCCGAAAGGCCGCAGTTTCCGGTAACGAATGTGGTTATGCCCTGACGAATAAACGGTTCAAAGTATTTGAGCGGTTCCGTCTTTATTGCGAACCAATCATTGTGGGAATGAGGATCTATAAATCCGGACGCAAGCGATCTGCCCTCAAGGTCAATGACCTTATCGGCACGGCTCTCATCAATATCGCCGACCTCAAGGATTCTGTCATCCTCAAAAAGGACACCTCCGTTCACGGCATCGTTTCCTGTTCCGTCATAGATTTTGCAATTTTTAAGTAATGTTGTCAAAGAAATCACCTCTTTGTTTATATTTAAGCGCAGTGCAAGATTCAGCGCCAAAAATTCATATCAGTATAGTGCCGTTACACGTATATCTACCTATTCATTTGTTGCAACATATACATTATATTCATAATATTACTGATTTTTTTATTTAATATTTATAATATCACACTTTTTTTAAAAGTCAATATGTGTTATTTCTGTTTCCCGAAAAAAGCAAAAAAAGAACCACCGAAATTTCAACAGAAATTACGGTGATTCTTTTGGCGGAGAAGGGGAGACTCGAACTCCCGCGCCGGTTACCCGACCTACGCCCTTAGCAGGGGCGCCTCGTCACCAACTTGAGTACTTCTCCATTGGTAACAAAACGTTACTATTTTGTTGTTACAGGACCTCCTAATCGGAAGTCCCGCAAAGTGGCGGAGAGAGTGGGATTCGAACCCACGGTACGTTGCCGTACGACGGTTTTCAAGACCGTTCCGTTATAACCACTTCGGTATCTCTCCTAATGCTCGGATATTTTATCATAAATTGCTGTCAATGTCAATATAAAAATCAAATTTAGTGTAGACTTTTTTCTTTTCTTATTATATAATCTAATTCAGCATTTGGAAAAAGGAGGGCTTTTGCATTGCTTTCGGCTGAAAAAAGAAGCGTTGCGGCATATGTTATCTCACTTGTTGCCGCAGTGATCAACGGTACAAATCCGCCCGAAAACGACGGGATCAATTGGGCTTCAATCATTGAATTTGCTCAGCGGCAAAGTGTGCTGAACATTGTGTCGTATGCCGCAGAGAAACTTGAGCATAAGCCCGACGTCAAAACGATGACATATTTGCGCGAATTTCGTATGCAGAAAATGGTCGTTGAGGCTCAGCAGGAGCTCGCTGCATCGGACGCCTGCCAAAAGCTCGACGGTATGGGAGTCCGTCATATGCTTCTCAAAGGCTCGGTGATGAAAAACCTCTATCCCTCCCCCGATATGCGAAC
>USJJ01000316.1 GCA_900554995.1 uncultured Ruminococcus sp.
TTGCAGAGGTAGAGCCCGAGACCGCTTGCCTTTGAATCTATACGCCCGTTTTCGCCTGTGTATCCCTTTTCAAATATTCTCGGCAGATCCTCCGGCGCAATACCGATTCCCGTATCCTCAATGCAAAGAACATTTTCTTCTTGCATATATATTTTTATACTGCCCTCACGGGTATATTTGAGAGCGTTGGAAAGTAACTGCTCAATGACAAATGACAGCCATTTTTCATCCGTAACCACTTTTTTTTCGGGAGGAGTATATTCAAGCTTGATTTTTCTTTCAATAAACTCTGTCGAAAAACTTTTTATTGAGGTTTTGATTATACCATCCAGTTCGAATTCTCTGAAAACATAGTCGCTTGACGTTGAATCAAGCCGCAGGAAAGCGAGTACCATTTCAACATACTGTTCAATTCGGAAGAGCTCCGATGACAGTCGGCGTGACAGGGGAGTGTCCTCGTTTTGCAGACTCAGCCGCATTGATGCGATCGGCGTCTTAATTTGATGCGCCCAGACTGTGTAGTAATCCACCATATCAGCATATTTCATGGAGCTGCTATATTCAAGCGTCGATATTTCGTCGGTAAGATTGTTGATAAGTTTGCGGTAATCCTCTTCCTCAATACTGTTCGATGCGGGTAGAGAATCAATCATTGAAGAGGTGAGCTTTTGAATGTCGCACATTTTTTCGTGTTTTTTCTTAGCTCTGTTGAAATCAATGATTATATAAACCGCTCCGACAGCAACGCACAGTGCCGCAGGGTAGGTAACCGCTTCCAATGTGATCTTATATAGAATAAATATGATAGCAAATATGACGCAGAAAACGGAAAACAAAATTATTCCGTTTCTCTTTTGCTTTAAATAATCCTTAAATAAATTCATTTCAATACCCTTACTCAATGATATATCCCATACCGAATTTTGTCTTTATAAAGCCATTCAGCCCCGATGCGTCGAGCTTTTTCCTTAGACGGTTTATGTTTACCGTCAAGGTGTTTTCGTCAACAAAAACATCGGTTTTCCAAAGCCTTTCCATCAGCTTTTCTCGGCTTACAATTTTACCCTTATTTTCCATAAGACACTGTAAAATTTTAAATTCATTTTTTGAAAGAGAAATCTGTTCCGTACCGTAGGTCAATGTTCCGTCTCCGGTGTTTAAAATTGCACCACGGTGCTCAATAACCGGAACAGATGAGCCAAAGTCGTATGTTCTTCGCAGTAATGCCTGAATTTTTGCGGTCAGGACGTTTTCATCAAAGGGCTTCGCGATGAAATCGTCAGCTCCCATATTCATAGCCATAACAATGTTCATATTATCCGATGCGGAGGAAATGAAAATAATGGGAACCTTGGAAATCTTGCGAATTTCACTGCACCAATGATATCCGTTGAAAAACGGAAGCCTTATATCGAGAAGAACAATATGCGGCTGAAATTCAGTAAACTCGCCGAGAACGTTGCGAAAATTTTCAACAGTGCAAACCTCAAGTCCCCACGCTTCTGTCTGCGATTTAATACCGTCGGCAATACCTCGGTCATCTTCAACTATGAGTAGCTTGTACATATCAGTTCCTCCGTAAAGTTCTATTAAGGCAATACCACACAAATTAGGTGTGCAAATTTTCTTAAATTATTATAGCACAGCATTTTTAAAATGACAAGAATATTAAATCGGCGTTACAAATTTCTGCAAACAAAATAAAAACCGCTGCTCGGGATATTTCCTAAACAGCGGTTTGTTATTGTTAAATTATCTTTTAACCCTGTGCGTAAGCGCCGACCTGCATCATAAAGTCGCCGATCTGTGCGCCGAACTCGGGAGCACCGTCCATGATGAGCTTGCCGTGCTTTGTGGATTCAAGCATATCGTCCGTTGAAAGGAGGATACCGAATGCACTCTCAAGGCAATCAAATCTCATGGTGAAGAAAGGCATAGCTCTCTTGTATGTGCCGCGGCCTGCTCTGGTCTTGCCGGCCTTAACACGAAGGAAAGCGTTGACCTCGGGATGTCCGTCAAC
>USJJ01000317.1 GCA_900554995.1 uncultured Ruminococcus sp.
TCTTATGACAAGAGAGGCGGGTTATTTTTTATTCTGTGCGTTTTTTGTTGTATAAGAACATTGCTATGCCGGCGCCGCAGATCAGTATATATCCGAGTATGCTTAGGCAATCTGGAATATCGCCGAAAACGAAGAAACCGAGCACGGCAGCGAAAATGACCTGCGTATAGTCGTAGACGGAGATTTCTCTTGCAGGCGCACAGATATATGCTTTCGTTATACCGAGCTGTCCGACGCAGGCGAACGTACCTGCAAGGATGAGATACAGAAGCTGCAAGCCGCTCATATGCTCATATTCGAATATCAAAAACGGCAGACACATAAGGCACGAAAACGCCGAGAAGAAGAACACAATTCGGCGGCTGTTTTCCTGTTTCTTTCCGAGACGGCGAACAAAGGTGTACGCAATTCCTGCACCCATACCGCCTAAAAGTCCGGCAACCGCCGGCAGAACCTGAGGGTTGTCAAAGCCGGGCTTGATGATGAACAGACTGCCGACAAAGGCAACCGCAACTCCGATTATCTGAGCAATCTTCGGCTTTTCTTTCAGTAGGAAGATTGAAAAAACGATCGCGAAGAAAGGGGAGAGCTTGTTGAGCATATTCGCATCCGAAAGATTCAGCCGTCCGAGAGCATAAAAGTTGCAGAGCAGTCCCATTGTGCCGAAAAAGCTCCTGCCCAACAGGTCGGGTATGTGCTCCTTTGGTGGTATGAAGCTGACCTTTTCATGGATCATCATTATAAAAATGAATATGAGGGCGACGAAATTCCTGAAAAATGCCTTTTGAAAGGCGGGTAGGTCGCCTGCCAGCTTGACAAACAGCGACATCATTGCGAAGCCGAAAGCTGCCGTCAAAATATAAATTATTCCCTTTGATTTTTGACTGATTTTTGCCATATATAATCTCTTTTTCAGAATATAGATTTTAGATGAAAGACGGAAGATCTTGGATCATCGTAAATTTTCCGCCAAACTTTTTTCAACATTATTATAGTCAAAGCACGCGCAATGTCAAGTCGGGTAAAAATTTTTTTAAAAATACTATTGACTTTTTTCTGAGTAAATGCTATTATGCAAGTGTGATAGTACAGATATCACACTTAATACACCAAAAAGAAGGTGATACCATGTTTGAGATCGACTCCAGGAGCAGGATACCGATCTACGAACAGATCAAAAACCAACTGATAACGTGTATCCGTCTCGGTATCTACAGGGCGGATGAGCAGCTCCCGTCTATCAGGTCGGTTTCACTTCAGACGGGTATCAATGTCAACACGGTCAAGCGGGCATTCGCAGACCTTGAGGACGAGGGAATTATCTACACTCTTGTCGGCAGGGGAAGCTTTGTTTCAGCCGACGCCGCAGACAACACATCAATAGCCGAAAAGGCACTCAAGGACATTGAACCCGACATTCGATCGCTCAAATCCAAGGGAGTTTCAAGGGACTCGGTGATTGAGCTTATCAACAGAATTTATGTGGAGGAAAATCAAAATGATTGAAATAAATAATATAACAAAAAAATTCGACGACTATACGGCGATAAAGGATCTTTCTTTTTCGGTCGGTGAATCCTCGCTTTACGGACTTGTCGGCTACAACGGAGCGGGCAAAACGACGCTTCTGAAAATTATCGCAGGTGTTTATCTCCCCGACAGCGGCGACGTAAGGCTCGACGGTCAGAGCCTTTTTGAGCACCCGGAGCTGAAAACCGACCTTTTCTATGTTCCTGATGATCTGTATTTCGAACTCGGCTCGTCGATGAACTCGATGGCGAAATTTTACAAGGGCTTTCACCCGAATTTCTGCGTGGACACGTTCAATAAACTGACGGGACTTTTCGGACTTGACCCGAAAAAGAAGCTGATCGGATTTTCAAAGAGAATGCAGAGACAGGTGGAAATGATACTCGGTCTCTCCTGCCTGCCGAAGGTAATTCTTCTCGACGAGTCCTTTGACGGACTTGACCCGGCAAAGAGAAATCTGACGAAAAAAATTCTCCTTGACTATATGGC